>CAYMXF010000248.1:0-2923 GCA_964393935.1 uncultured Planctomycetaceae bacterium | reverse complement strand
TGGCCCGCTCGACAAGACGTCGATCCATCGCATCGAGCGCGTCACGGCCTCGATGATCGGGATGGACCAGCGTGTCTTGATTCATGCCGGTGCCGACGAGCCGGCCGTCATAGAGAAGATCGACCGGGATCAGGCCTTGCAATCCGATGATTTGACCGGCTTGTTCGGCCACGAAAAAGGCCGGCGGGTTCGGCGAACCGGCGGCGAACTCCCATTCCCATTGTTGTTCGGTTCGCGGCGACGGGCGGTAATCCGCCCCATCGGGCCAAACCGAAGGATCGTTGAACATCGCGTTGATCTTCGGAGTGTCGCCCTGACGCCAGGGTCGGACCGTCACGCGGGAAGTGGTAACGGCTTCGAGCAGGCTTGAACACGAAAAGCTCGTCGTGGACATGATGAGATCGTCTCCCTTCGCTAGGTTTGAACCGGAGAACTCATACTCGCGGATATCTCTTGCGCATTCGCGGACTTGATGACGACGCGCGGTTCCACGTGGGTAACGCCTCCAATCGTCCGATCGCCGACGACCAGAACCCGCGTCGAATAGAGATCCTCCGCCGCGTACGTAAGTGAATCGCGGTCGCGGACGTGCAGCCCGATCGCGTACTCGCCCGGCAGCAGATTCATTTGAAAGTCGTATCGAACCTGTTGGCGATCTCCCGGAATCGCGAGGGGCGCCGTTATCCCCAGACGAGTGCTGCTCGTTTCGAGGACGGTCAGATGATCTTCGAGCCGGACGATGGAAAGCCCGTAAGATGGATGAGGAATCGGCGCGTGAAACATGACGTCGAAGGTGAACCGGACCGGCGCGCCCGGGATCAGCGTCGCGGCGACTCTGCCAGGCGGGCTCTCGACGCGCGCGCAGCTCACGTTGACCAGCGGCCGGCCTTTTTCGCGCTTCTCGATGAGCGACTCGCTGCACGCCTCGTAGTAGCGGCCGATCGCTTGATTCGCCGGACCGCAATACAACTCCCGGCCGCCGGCAAGCACGAGCACGCGCTGGCAAAACCGGCCGACGGCGCCCAAGTCGTGGGAGACGAAGACCACCCCGACGCCTTCCTTTAGGAATTGATTCATCTTGTCCATGCACTTCGCGCGGAAGACGCGGTCGCCGACGGATAAGACTTCGTCCACGAGGAGAATGCGAGGCTCGACGTGCGCGGCGATGGCGAAGCCCAGCCGCGCGTGCATGCCGCTGCTGTAGCGCTTGACCGGCGTGTCGAGAAACTCGCCGATGCCCGCGAAGTCCACGATTTGGTCGAATTTTTGCCGAAGTTCGCCGCGCGACATGCCCAGGATGGCGGCGTTCAAGTGGATGTTCTCGCGACCGGTGAGATCGACGTGAAAGCCGGCGCCCAATTCGATCAGCGCGGAAACCCGGCCGCGGACGTCGATCGTGCCATTCGTTGGGCGCATGATCCCGGCGAGGAGCTTGAGCAGGGTGCTCTTGCCGGCCCCATTGGGACCGATGATTCCGAACGCCTCTCCCGGTCGAACCTCGAAGTTGATGTTGTCGAGCGCCCAGAAGTCCGCTTGCTCGACCGGCCGTCGGACGCGTCGCCGCAATAACCGCGCGGCCAAAAGATCGCGGAGGGAATCAAAGTGGTCGCCGCGGCGAAACCGTTTGGAGACGCCGACCGCGCGGATGACGGGTTGTTGCATGGCAATGCGGGGAATTCCTGGCGATCCGATCTATCCATATCGGGTCGCCAGGATCGAGCGCTTGACGCGGGGGGGCATCCGCCGGGTGCAAGAGTTGCCGCCGTTCAGGCGAAAAGTGCGGCATACAGTATGTTATTAAGAAAGTATGAATCGCCTATGGATTGAGCATGTGCAGCCCCAGGTCTTTGAGCTGCGCTTCCGTGACCGGCGATGGGGCATTCGTGAGCGGGCAGACGGCCTTGGCGTTCTTGGGGAAGGCGATCACGTCGCGGATGGACGGGAAGCCGCCGAAGAGCATGACGATTCGGTCCAGGCCCAGGGCGATCCCGCCGTGCGGCGGCGCGCCGTATTGCAGCGCTTCGAGAAGAAACTCAAACTTGGCCTTCGCCTCCTCGGGCGTGAGACCGAGGATCTGAAAGACCTTGGACTGTACGTCGCTGCGGTGGATTCGGATCGATCCGCCGCCCAGCTCGATTCCGTTGAGCACGAGATCGTACGCCTTTGCACGAATCTTCAACAAATTTTCCACCGGCGGAACATCCGGTTTGTCCGGCCCCAAAAGCGCCAGGTCCTCGTCCTTCGGGCTCGTGAAGGGGTGGTGCATCGGGAAGACGGCCTTCGTCTCCGGGTCGTAGCCGAACATGGGAAAGTCGACGACCCAGCAGAAGGACCATTTGTCCTTGGGGATCAGGCCACGGCGCTCCGCGACCGTCGAGCGAAGCCAGCCGAGAAACTTCGAGGCGTTCGCTTCCGTGTCGGCGGCGAAAAAGATCAAATCGCCGGGCTTTGCGCCGCTGGCCTGAAGCAATTCCTGCACGAGCGCTTCGTTGTCGAAAAACTTGGCCACACCGGTTTGGAGGACCGTCTTGCCGCCCTCAACGGCGACCTTGACGAGCGGTAGTCCGCCCGCGCCGATGCCCTTGATCTCTTCCACGAGACCGTCCGTCTCTTTGCGGGTCATCTCCGCGCCGTTGGGCAGGACGATGCACCGAACAGCGCCGCCGCTATCGGCCGGCTGGCGAAAGACGTTGAAGGTCATCTTTTTGGCCAGCGGCGTGAGGTCCTTGATCGTCATCTCGTAGCGCAGGTCTGGCGCGTCGCGGCCGTAGGACTTCATCGCCTCGGCATAGCCGATCCGCGGCAGCGGCAGCGGGACTTCGAGGCCGATCGCGACCTTGGCCACCTCGGCGATGCACTGCTCGATGTGGTGCATGATGTTTTCCGGCTGGATGAACGCCATCTCCACGTCCACTTGCGTGAA
>CAYMXF010000247.1:0-5162 GCA_964393935.1 uncultured Planctomycetaceae bacterium | reverse complement strand
GTTGCGGCCTTTTTCGAGCGGCACCCGCCGGCCGGAACCCTTCTTTCCGCCGCCGGTGGCGCCGGGGTTCAGGTTCAGAAGTTCTTCGTCCTGTCCGACGCGCTGGTAAATCAGGATGGTGCCACTCGTCGCGCGGTCGCTCTTGACGATGAGCCGGAGCGGGACTTGTTCGTGCAGGTTCGCATAGGGCGGCACGACGATCTGCTCGAAGACGACCTCGGCTTTTTGTTCGTGGACGATCGGCAGGACGTCCACAGTCATGTGGTTGGCCCGGGCGGTCTTCGCCTCTTCGAACGCGTCGCCGATGTTTTGAATCCCGTCGGAGAGGATTACCACTCGGTTGTTCGTCGAGTCCATCGCGCAGGCCGCGGCGATGCGAAGGCCCTGAGCGATGTTCGTACGGTCGGGGCGCTGGCCCTCCGCCAGCGGCATCGGCACGTGTACGCCGCCTTCGGGGCCGGGCTTGCTGGGAAGCTGCTCGATCTTCGACAGGCCGTCGAAGGTGAGAATGCCCGCGCGATCGTTGGGCTTCATCTTCGTCGTGACGTTGCGGACGAATTCCTCGCTTTGCTTGCGCTGATCGACGGGAATGGAACGCGACTGATCGAGCAAAAAGAGGACGGAGAGGTCGTCGTTCTTGAGGATGCGATGGGCGCCGGCGATCGCGAGTACGAGAAGGAGGATCACGACGCTCCGCATCACGAGGCAGAGCTTGCCGCGGATCGGCCCGAGCCCGGCGAGCGAGCGCCGCGCCATCCACGCCATCAAGAGGATGATGAGCGCGAGAAGCAGACACATCGGCCGGTCGAATCGTTCCAACAAGAAAGCCATCAGCGGTTAGCCCTTCGCCTCGGTCACCACTCTACCACCTGCACCCGATTATTCCACGAATCGAGTGCGTAAATCAGCCCCTTGGACGACACCGCCACATTCCACGGCTGGGCGAGTTGTCCCACCGCGCGGCCGGGGCTGCCCCAACTGCCGAGGTATTTTCCGCTGCGTTCGAAGCGGACGATGCGATTGTTGCCGCGATCCGCGACGAGCACCGTCCCGCGCGGCTCCAACGCCAGACCGTACGGATAGTTGAGCTGTCCCGCGCCGTCGCCGGCCGACCCGAAGGCGGACAGCAGTTTCCCCTCGCGGCTGTATCTACAAATGCGATGATGGCAGGCATCGGCCAGCCAGAGCACGTCGGTCTCGTCGAAGATCAGCCCCGTCGGCCGCTCGACCCACGCGGGGCCGGAGGTCTTGTCGGCGAAGAAGGAAATGAACGTGCCGTCCTGCGAAAATCTGCTGATGCGATCGTTGCCGCCGTATTCGCCGACATAGACGACGCCCTCGCGATCGAGCGTGACGGCGGTCGGAAAGGTAAACTCGCCGTGCCCCTCGCCGTGGCGGCCGAAGCGGAACAGCTCCTTGCCGTCGCGATCGAAGACCATCACGCGGGCGTAGTGCGTGTCGGCCACCCAGATGCGGTCGGTCTTATCGACGAAAAGCCCCGTCGGCTTGCCGTTGACCCACTCGGGCATTCGCCATTGATGTTGATACTCACCCTTGTGGCTGAATCGTTGGATGCGGGCGGTTTTGTCGACGATGTAGAGACAGCCATCGACCGGGGAGACGGCGATGGCGCGCGGGTAACTGAATTCGCCCGGCGAAAGGCCCGGCCCGCCGAAGACGGCGTTGACACGGGCATCTCCCGGGGCTTTGCGGTCGCAGCCGGTCAGCGCGATCACGCACAGGAGCAGCAATGCCGTGCGGCGTATCCGAAGCCGAACGGGGAAGGCGAGCGCGACGGCGATGGCCGGTAGTATCAGCATCAGGCTTGAAGCGATCGTCTCGTCTTGTCGGCCGTAGTGCATCTGCGAGTCCACTTGGACGGCGAGGCTGCCGCCGAAGTATTGCGGCGGCTGGACGAGGATCGTCGCACCGATCTCGGAAAACGACAAGCACGCAACGACGAGGCCCGCGACCGCGAGAGAACCTGCCAAGACCGGCAGGCGAATGCGCGCGACGATGTCGAGCGGCGACGCGCCGTCGGATCGAGCCTGCGCGACTTGATCGTTGCGCGTCCGGCGGTTCATCAGCCGCACGATGCAGACGGGGAGGAAGCCGAAGCGCGCGACCATCGCGGCGGCCCAGACGCACGGCGTATTGTCGTAGACGTTCCAATGCGCGGGATTGCCGATGCGCGAATAGAAGCTCGCCAAGGCCGTGCCGATCAACTCGGGCGGCAGGACGGCCGCGCCGATGATGAGCGCCGTGGCGATTTTACCGGCAACACGCCGACGACGACCCAATGCCGCGTCGTCGATCAACGCCACTGCGAGTGTGATCGTGGCGAGGCCCGCGAGGACGGCGGCGCTCAGCGTTGCGAGGCCGTCGTGGCGCACCGTCTTGTAGGCCGTCGCGATGGACAGCGACACGGTGGCACGGCCGGTCGCCATCTCCAGGCAGAAGACGATCACGGGCAGAACAACGATGGCTGCGGCGATCACGCACGCAACGGCCCAGACCCATTGTCGTCGGCCGCCGGTGGGCGCGCTGATCTCGTCGTCCGGCGCGTCCGCCCAGCTCGTCATTTGTCGAAGGCCCGGCGTCGCGGCGGCGGCGACCAGCGCGATCGTCGCCAACATCGGCCACGCGGTCCACAGTAGATACCCCACCGGGCGGTCGTACTTCGCGGCGATCGACGCGCTCGCCAGCATCTCCACCGGCCAGACCTCCGTCGCGCCGACGAGCGGGGCGATCGTGGCATCGGTCGCCGAGAGAATGAACGTGATTGCCGCTGCCGCCAAGAGCGGCGCGCGCATGACGGGGAGCGCGCCGTTCAGGAAGGCTCGCAAGGGAGAGGCATCGACCAGTGCAAGGTGATACGCCGAGCGGCCGACGTGATTGAACGCGGCGGTGAGCACCATCGCGGAGATCGGCCAGAGCCAGGTGGCGAGGACCCAGGCGGCTTGAAACGGCGGCGCGCCGGGGGCGTTCCAGCCAATTCGTTGCAAGAACAGCGCGATCGGGCTGCCTGGGCGCGTGGAAAGCAGCAGCCAGGCGTAGGCGAAGATGCTGGGCATCGTGACGAGCGGCAGGAGAACGAGACTTGCGAGGAGACGGCGCTGCCAGAACGTGCGGACTTGCGCAAATGCGACGACGACGGGAATCGCCAGAAGAAGTGCCATAATAGTGGCACTCGACGCCATCGCAAGCGTCGTCCCGTAATATCGCCAAAGCCGCGGCGTCGGCCAGACCGACTGGCCCGCGACGGGGCCGGCGAGGGCTTGCACAACCAACGTCCAAAGGATGACCCCGACCGAGGCGAGGAGGACGGCCCAGCCGACGTAACGAGTCAGGCGCACGGCGGCGACGACGATCATTCGAGCAGGATGTCGCGGACGAGGGTGTCTGACAAGTCGAGCTGCGCGGCCGCGGCGGCGTAGTCCACCAGGGCTTCGCCGGGGGCCGAAGCCTTCAATTTTTCCCGTAGAGCGGGCCGCACCGGCACGTTCCGCGAATCGCTGGCGAAAAGCTTTTCCTCCACCTCGGCCGAGACCAGATAATCCACGAGCTTCTTGCCCGCCTCCGGTCGTTGCGCGCCCGCGACGAGGGCGACGCTCGTCGGAATCCAAAGCGTCCCCGGCGTCTTCTTTCCGCCGCCCGGCGCATCGAGATCGGGATAGATCATCGAGACGCTGCCGCCTTGCGCTTGCGCGGAGATTACGTCATCCGTGTCGGTCGCCGCGAGGTCGGCCATGCCGCGCGTCACGTGCAGGACCGACTGCGAATTTCCATCGGTCAGTTTGCAGCCGACGGCTTTCAGGTCTCGGTAAAACTTTTCCATCGCCGGCCGGCCCCAAAGCGCCAGCAGCGTCGCCATGTGCCCGCGCGTCGTGCCGAAGCGCGGGTCGGCCATGTGGAAGCGGCCCTTGTACTTGGGATCGACGACGTCGCACCACCGCGTCGGCAAATCATCCTTCTTCGTTCGCTTGGGATCGTATGCGAGGACGCGGCCGCGCAGTCCCACCGCCGTCCAGCGGCCGTTCGGATCGCGATAGCGCGGCGAGACATCCTGCGCCGCCATCGGTCGATACTCGGCGAGGATATTTCGACTCGCCAATTGCAACGTGCCGAAGATCTCGCCGGACCACCAGACGTCGGCGCGCGGCGCGGCGCGCTCGGTCAGCAGCTTGTTGACCAGACCGGTCGTCTTGCCCGCTTCGGTATCGAAAACACGATGGACGGTGACGCCGGTCCGCTTTTCAAATTCGGTCAGGATCGGCTCGGCGAAGGCCGTATCGACGGAGCAATAAACCACGACGGAACCGGCGGCGGTGGAATCGTTCTTGTGCCGATCGCAGCCGGCGAAGAATGAGATAGCGATCGCGAAGAGACAAGCGGCGAGCCAACGACTCACTTCCCACCCGCCTTGTCGCCAGACTTTTTTCCCCCGGCCCCAGCACCCTGTTCCTGCTTCTCCGTCTTGACCGTTTCGCCCAGTCGGTCAAAGTAATTCTTCACGCCCTTGCGATAGGCGCGGGGGATGCGGTCACGGTTCAGCGAATCCGTCGCGTCAATCTCGGCGGCGCTGGCGGCGTCGAGGAACTCGACCTCGGACTTGCCCTTGAGCTGCTGGCCCTTCACGAACTGCTGGCCGACGATGCTTCCGCCCTTGGCCGTTTTGACGCGGGCCTTCTTGTCCACGAAGTCCACCTGGGCATTGTCGTCGCGCTTGCGGGCGCCGGACCCGCGACCGCCGGACTGGCATTGGCCGGTTCCCTCACAAGGCTTGCACGGCGAGCCGTCCTTGCGAAAGCCGGTGCCGTTGCATTGCTTGCACTTGCCGTTCTCGTCCCGATCGTTCTTGTTCAGGTTCTCACGGGCTTCATCCAAGGAAGCCATCTGCCCTTCGAGATCGTTCAGCGATTGCTCCATTTGCTCCATCTCGCTGAGCTGCTCGGCGGCCTGGTTGAGTTCGTCCTGCGCGGCCTGCTGATTTCCCTGCTTCATCTGCTTACTGGCGTTGCTCAGCTTGGAGGCCATTTGCTGCATTTGCTTACAGGCCTGCTGCCGCTGGGCGGCGCGATCCATCATTTGCTTGATCTGTTCCTTGGAGACGCCGCGTTCCTTCATTCGATCGGCCATCTCCTCGGCGAGTTTTTCGAGTT
>CAYMXF010000246.1:0-5164 GCA_964393935.1 uncultured Planctomycetaceae bacterium | reverse complement strand
GTCAACAGGCAATGGCGGCGTGCGGGCAACTCGGCAATCCGGCGCTCCGCCGCCGAATACGGACCTATCCCTCACGGTCACTGGTCTGATCGCTCCGCACGTCGCCGTGAACGCTTCTTCTCGAAAGGGATGCGCAGGTGATATTCGCCCTCCGCAAGCTCGCTTTCGACAGGGTACCCGCATTTGTGGAAGATGCGGAGCATTCCCGAATTGTCCAACAACACGTCGGCAGTGAAGCCGGCGATCCCGTGTTCGCGGGCCGCCCCCACCAGTGCGGTCATCAACGCCGTGCCCACGCCCTTGCCCTGCCAGTCGTCGCGCACCAGGAAGGCGGCATCGGCAAAGTTCGTGTGCGCAGCCTTGGAATAATGCGCGATCGCCACCATGTCGGCATCCTCGTCGGAGCCGCTGGTGAGCACGACGAGGGCCATGTCCGCGTCGTAGTCCACTCGAAGGAATTCCTGCAACTTTTCGTGCGGCATCACCTTGATCATGCGGAAGAAGCGGTAATGCACCGACTCGGGCGAAAGCTTGTAGAACATCTCGCGGAGCATCGTCTCGTCGGTCAATTTGATCGCCCGCATGAAGACGTTTGTGCCGTCCTTGAGCGTCAGCGTCCGCTCGAGGGTATCGGGATATTCCGGCGTCTTGACCGGCAGCTCGATTTGATCCGAATAGACCAAATGCCGCGCTTTGGCCTCGGCGAGCAGCCATGGGCGGAACTTCGGATCGGCGATCTGAATAAGCGACATCGCCCGTTCGCGCATCGTCTTGCCGTGCAGATAGGCGGAGCCGTACTCGGTGACAACGTAGTGTACGTCGCCGCGACTGGTCACGACGCCGGCGCCTTGCTTGAGGTACGGAACGATTCGAGAGATCGTCCCATTATCGGCCGTCGAAGGTAGAGCGATGATTGGCTTGCCGCCCTTGGAGCGCGCCGCGCCGCGCGTGAAGTCGACCTGTCCGCCGATGCCGCTATAAAACATCGGTCCGAGCGAGTCCGCGCAGACCTGGCCGGTGAGATCAACTTCGATCGCCGAGTTGATGGAGATCATCTTCGCGTTTTGCGCGATGATGAAGGGGTCGTTGACGTAATGCGTCGGGCGGAACTCGATGAGCGGGTTGTTGTCGATGAAGTCGTAGAGCTTACGCGACCCCATGACGAAGCTGGCGATGATCTTGCCGCGATGCAGCGTTTTTTCAGAATTGGTGATGATGCCCTTCTCGACGAGCGGAATGATCCCGTCGCTAAACATCTCGGTGTGGATGCCGAGGTTCTTGAATTCCGTCAGGTAGTGCAGCACGGCGTCGGGGATCGTGCCGATGCCGAGCTGGAGCGTCGCCCCGTCCTCCACGAGGTTGGCGATGTGCCGGGCGATTCGCTTGGACAACTCGTCCGGCTCGCCCTGCACGGATTCGAGGATGGGCCGGTCGCTCGGAACGATCAGGTCGATATCGCGCACGTGGATGAAGCAATCGCCCAGCGCGCGGGGCATCTTCTCGTTGACCTCGGCGACGACGAACTGCGCACACTCGGCCGCCGGCTTCACCACGTCGGTCGAGACGCCGAAGCTGCAATAGCCGTGTTCGTCCGGCGGGCTCACTTCGATCAAGGCGACGTCTATGACCACGCGACCGGTCTTGAAGAGCGCGGCGATCTCCGATAGGAAGATCGGCGTGTAGTCCGCGCGGCCCTGCGCGACGGCCTCGCGGACGTTGGGTCCGATGAAGTAGGCGTTATGGCGGAAGCGGTCCCCGAAGCGCGGCTCGGCGTAAGTCGCCACGCCGAGCGTCAGAATGTGTACGATCTCGGTGTCGGAGAGGTCCTCGCGGGCGGACAGCGCCTCGACGAGCGTCTGCGGCTCGCCGGCGCCCGAGCCGATGAAGACACGATGGCCATGACGGACGGCGGCGACGGCCTTTCGCGCAGTTGTGATTTTCTCCGCGTAGCGCTGTTGCCAGATCGGTCGTGTGGACAGGTTCATTTCACGTTCAGGGACGAAGTCAAGGTTGTTATTCACAGTTGCAGGCATGGCGGTATTCCTCTGTCTGGAATAACCATGCAATTCGCGTGCCTTAGACCCAGCCGAGTACGACTTTCTTGAAGCGATCCCCCCGCTCTTCATAATTCTTGAACCAATCATAGCTTGCGCACGCCGGAGAAAGTAGGACCACATCCCCCCGAAACGTCATACGACGAGCAATATCGACCGCCTCTGCGAAGTCCGTCGCAGTCCGCACCTCGGGTTTTGAACGATCGCCTATGGCGCTCTTGATCGCGTCGACGATTTTGCCTGCCGTCTGGCCGATGCAGACGACGGCCTTGGCGCGCTCGGCGATGAGGCGGCCCATCTCCGCGAACGGGCTGCCTTTGTCCGAGCCGCCCACGATCATGACGACGCCGCCGTCAAAGGCGCGGAGCGACGTCATTGCAGCATCCGGCGTCGTCGCCTTCGAGTCGTTGTAATACTTGACGCCTTGATACTCGCGTATGAATTCGAGGCGATGGACCAGTCCGGCGAACCTCGCCAGCGCGGTCTTCGCCACGTCGTCCGAAACGTCGAGTATTCGCGCGACGGTCAATGCCGCGGCGGCATTCTGAATGTTGTGCTGACCCGGCACCGCAAGTTGCACGGCCAGCTTATCACGTCGCTGGCGGCCGTCTTCAGTAGACTCCAACCGCACACCGCGCGATTTGGGATCGACACTGTAACGACACAATCGTCGCCGATCCGTCCACCCCGCCGGGAGGAACTCGATTCCCTCGCCGAGCGGCATCACCACCCAGTCATCCGCCGATTGGAAGCGATAGATGTTCGCCTTCGCCTCAGCGTAAGCGTGCATCGTCCCATGCCGATCGAGATGATTGTCGCGGAGGTTAGTCACGACGGCGACGTACGGGCTACGGCGAATCTGCGCGGCATCTTCCAATTGAAAGCTCGACAACTCCAGCACGACAACGTCGCGCTCGCCGATGGAGGGCAGATCGTCGAGCAACGACTTGCCGATGTTGCCGCCGAGCCAGGCCCGGCCATGACGCCAGCCGGGCGAGTTCTGCGCCGACTCAAGAATCGCACCAATCATCGCCGTCGTCGTGCTTTTGCCGACGGTCCCGGTGATGCCGACGATCCGTCCGCGGCAGTGCTCCAGGAAGAGATTCATCTCGCTCGTCCAAGGGATGCCGCGGCGAACGGCCGCCTGGAAGAAATCGGACTTCGCCTTGTCCACCGCCGGACTCACGACGAGAAGATCGCAGCCGTCGAGATCGGACTCGTCATGCCCGCCGAGTCGAAGTGTGAGCGGCAGTCCTTCCAGCGGTTTGAGGCTCGTCGCGAGGTCTTCGCGCGATGCCAGATCGGTGACGTGAACCTTTGCCCCCTGTCCGCAGAGCCAGCGCGTCACGCCGATTCCCCCGCCGAACCGGCCGAGGCCCATGACAACCGCGCGCTTACCTGAAAGATGGTCGTTCATGCCGCATCTGTGCTATGCAATCGGCGGGCAAAGCCCGCCCTACTTTCCTTCGCTTCATCGTCCCGAGACGCGCATCGCGATGTCGCCGCGGAAGTACGCGCCATCGAAAGAAATTAGCTGTGTCGCCGCGTAGGCCCGCTTGCGAGCTTGCGCGACGTTTTCGCCGAGCGCGGTTACGCCGAGCACACGCCCGCCGGAGGTCACGACTCGGCCCTTCTCCATCACCGTACCGGCGTGAAACACGTGCACGTCCTCGAGCAACGCGGCTTCATCCAAACCGCTGATCGGGTCTCCTTTGATGTATTGCTCCGGATATCCGCCCGACGCCATAACGACGCACACCGCCGCTTCCGACTTCCAACGCAGCTCCACCTGATCCAGCGCCCCATTGACCGTCGCCTCCAGCACGTCGAGCAGATCGCTCTCCATGCGCATCAATATCGGCTGTGTCTCGGGATCGCCGAAACGGCAATTGAACTCCAACACCTTCGGCCCGCCCGCCGTCATCATCAGCCCGGCGTAGAGCACCCCGCGATAGACGACCTCCTCCCGTCGCAAGGCATCCACGATCGGCACGAAGACCTGGCGCTCGATCGTCGCCAGGTCCGCCTCCGTCAGCGCATCCGACGGGCTGTACGCGCCCATACCGCCGGTGTTGGGGCCGGTCTCGTTCTCGCCGAGACGCTTGTGATCCGAGGCGGTCTCCAGGGTGTAGATCGTATGGCCGTCGATCAGGGCAAGCACGCTGACTTCCCGTCCGAGCAACATCTCTTCGATCACGACGCGCCGCCCGGCGTCGCCGAGTTTGCGATCGACCATCAATTCTTCGACCGTCCGCAGCGCATCGGCGGGATCGGGATGGACGAATACGCCTTTGCCCTTGGCCAGACCGCTCGCCTTGACGACGATGCCCTCGTCGCGCGTCGAGACGTAGTGGCGGGCCATGTCGTAGCCGCTTTGATAGCCCGACGACGCCGCTTCGTCCTTGCCGCGGCCAGCCTGTTTCGCCTGGGCGATCTCTTGGTTCGTCGGGCCGAAGATTCGGCACTCGGCCGTGGGCACGCCCGCTTCGCGCATGAGCTGCTTGGCGAACGCCTTGTCACCTTCCAGGCGCGCTGCGGCCGCACACGGGCCAAAGATTCGCAAACCGGCGGCCTCGAATTGATCGACGATCCCGCCGCAGAGCGGGTCTTCCGGACCCACCACGGTCAGGTCGATGCGTTCTTTCTTGGCGAATGCAAGGAGCCCGTCAATGTCTTCGCCGGAAATCGATACGTTCTTGGCGACATTGGTGGTCCCGGCGTTGCCTGGCGCACAATAAACCTCGGGCCGCCGCCGCGATGCGGTCAGCTTCCAACAGATCGCGTGCTCGCGACCGCCGCCGCCGATGACGAGAACTTTCATGAAACGCTCACTGATTCAGAATCCTTTTCCATCCAATGACTAACCGTGGCGGATGATAAGCGCGGCGGAGGGATTCGTGAAACCGCAAACCCGCTTCTACGCGGTAACACTGACCACTAGCCACTGACCCCTGATCCCTACTCTCTTATTGAAGCCCACCGCTGGCCCGGCTAAACTGCAACAAGACGCCGGTCGCGATTCAACGCTCCCGGCCTACGCGGGTGTAGCTCAATGGTAGAGCACTAGCCTTCCAAGCTAGATGTTGCGCGTTCGAGTCGCGTCGCCCGCT
>CAYMXF010000245.1:1201-5242 GCA_964393935.1 uncultured Planctomycetaceae bacterium | reverse complement strand
ACCGCGAAGAAGATCGGTTTGCCCACCAGGCGGCACGCGCGGACGACGATCTCCGTCGTATCGCCCCGGACCTTCTCGTGTCCGTAATGCTTGGTCAGTTCGTGCGTGGCGTTCTCGACCATGACGACCGCCGCATCGACGAGGATCCCGATGGAGATGGCGATGCCGGAGAGCGACATGATGTTGCTGGGAATGCCCAGGTAATACATCAGGATGAACGACACCAGGACCGCCAGGGGCAGCGTCGCGCAGACGACGATCGCGCTGCGCAAGTGCGTCAGGATGAGCAGGACCGCGATGCTGGCGATGATCAGCTCTTCCTTCAACGTGCCGCTGAGCGTATGGATCGCGCCTTCGATCAGCCGCGTTCGATCGTAAAACGGCACGATCCGAACTCCCGGAGGAAGCCCCGGCTGAAGTTGTTCGATCCGCTGTTTGACGGTCTGTGTCACGGCGAGGGGATTTTCGCCGTAGCGCATCATCACGACGCCGCCCACCGCCTCGCGGTCGTTCTTTTCGAGCATACTGCGGCGATAGCCGGGCCCGAGCTGCACGGCGGCGACGTTTCGCACGTAGATCGGCACATCCTTCCGCTGTCTGACGACAACGTTCTCCAGATCGTGTACCCCGCGCAGCCAGCCGACGCCGCGAATCAGGTACTCGGCGTTGCCCTCGAAATAAACCTTGCCGCCCACGGCGACGTTGCTGCGCGACACCGCTCCAAAAACGTCCCCAAGCGACAAGTCATACGCCCTCAATTTGTCCGGGTCTACGTCGATCTGATACTCGCGCACGAATCCTCCGACGCTGGACACTTCCGCCACGCCGGACACGTAAAGCTGGTAGCGAACGTACCAATCCTGAAGGGCGCGAAGCTCATCGACGCTGTAGCCGTCGCCTTCGACCGTGTACCAGAAGATTTGCCCCAGCGCCGTCGTGTCGGGCGCAAGATACGGCACGACGCCGGTCGGCAGAAAGGTGCCGGCGATGTTCAACCGCTCCAGCACGCGCGTCCGCGCGAAATAGAAATCGACGCTGTCGTCGAAGATGATGTTGATCATCGAGAAGTTGAACTCGCTCGACGAGCGGATCGCCTTGATCCCCGCGAGGCCCTGCAAATTCACCGACAGCGGATAGGTGATCTGGTCGTCGATCTCCTGCGGCGAGCGGCCCATCCAATCGGTGAACACGATCACCTGGTTCTCCGACAGGTCCGGGATCGCGTCGATCGGCGTTTTGGCCAGGCACCAGACGCCCCAGATCGCCACGACCGCCACGATGAGCAGCACGATGAAGCGATTGCGGACCGAATACTCGATGAGTCGGGGGATCACGGATCAATGTCCTCCGTGAGCCGGCGGCTCTTTGGCTTTCGGCGCGTCGCTGGCCCCGAAATACTGCGCCGCCGCCGCCGGGTTCAGCCGGTTCTCCGCGTCCACGAGAAACGCCCCCGCCGTCGCCACGCGCTGGCCGATAGAGAGCCCCTCGATCACGGGGTAAAACTCGCCGGCCCGCGGCCCTAGCTTTACCTCCACCATCTCGAAGCGCCCGGGCGTTTGTTCGCGATAGACCACGTTGCGCGTGCCCGTCTGAATCACCGCCGATTCCGGCACGGCAGGCACTTTCTCGATGCGAACGCGCTTTGTCGGAAACTTGTCGAGCGGACATTGCTTCGGTTCATCAAAGAGCCGGTCGGGATAGATGGGACAGAAATAGCCCTCGACGAACCGATCGTCATCCGCGAGTCCACCGGGCGCGAGACGCTCTTGGACCGACCCGCAACGAAGCATCCGGCTCCCGTAATAGGGGTTGGCGATTTGCTCGGTCGCGGAAAGCCAATCCGCGCCGCTGCCCAGCGCCATCGGACAATGCGAAACGAAAAGCATGGTGGACGATCGATGCGCGCGAACCAAACGGATAACCGCCTCGCTGAGCGGTTTGAATTCCTTGCGGCGTTCGTCCAGGCTCTTGCCGGTCATCGCCGAGGCGAGCTGGGCGATCTGTTCGGCCCCCTTTTTCACTTCACCTTGCGACCGTTTGGCCAGGGCGGTCGCCTCCGCGGCCAGCTTCGCCGTCGCCGCATCATCGCTCTTGTCCGCCGCCAGACTTTCGGCCAGCGCGACGGACGCCTGCGCCAAGGCAGTGGTGTCCACGGTTTCCTCGGCCGGGCCGCTCGTCACCGTTAATTCCGTCACCTGCCCGACGGGCAATCGAATGGCGGCATTGGCGTACATGCCTGGCTTGAGCTTGTAGTCCGAGTTGGCGATCTCCACGCGGGCCGACACCGTCCGCGTCGCCGAATCGACCATGTAGGCGATGAACGTGATCCGCCCGGCGAAGACCTCGCTGGGGTACGCCGTGCTCGTCACCTCCACCGCCGTCCCGACGGACACGCCGCCGATCTCGTTCTCAAAGATTTTGGCCTGCATCCAGACCGCGCTCAGGTCCGCGATCGTGTAGACGTCCTCGCCGACTTTGACGTAATGCCCCTGGTGCGGCAGCGGCGTTTCCGCCGTAACGATTCCCGAAAGCGGCGTGTAGATGATCATGTGCGTCTCGGGTTCGCCGCGGCGTATCAATTCCTCGATCTGCTCCTCGCTGATGCCCCAGAGAGAAAGTTTCCGTCGCGCCGCCGACACCGTCGCCTTGTCGGAATCGCTCCATTCCTTTTTCCGGTCCGTTCCGCCGGCGACGCTGATCGACGAAATCAGCTCTTGCTGTGCGACGAGGAGGTTCGGGCTGTAAATCGAATAAAGCGGGTCCCCCTTGTTCACGCGCTGGCCGACGTAGTTCACATAAAGTTTGTCCAGCCGACCGTCGATCCGCGCGGAGGCGTGCGATACTCTTGTGATGTCGTAGTCGATGATCCCGACCGTGCGGATCTCGCGGGCCAATAGCCGATACTCCACCGGGCTCGTCGCGATCCGGCCCATCCGCACCTTCTGCGGCGTCAGATCGACTTGGGCCAGCACGCCTTCCGGCAGCGTCGTCGCGCCCGTCTTGGCACGTTTTGAAAGCGGCATCCCGCAAATGGGGCACGTCCCCTCGGTGGATCGCACGATGTTCGGGTGCATCGGGCAAAAATATTCGACCTCCGCCGCTTGCCTCGTAGCAATCGCCGCCGTAGGTCGCCGCCAGCGGTCCCAACGATTCATGATGTTCTCCCACTGACTGGCGACGAGCCCGACGACGACCATCAGCAGGATGAACCTCAATCGTACGTTGAGGATTCGCACGACCTTCCATATGGTCCCGCGCGCGGACGCCCCCGCGCGTGGCGTCATCGATGAATCCGAATCCTGGCTCATTGACCACCTCACGATTCACGGGCGCGGGTCGAGAATCGTCTCTCGTACATGCTTAGCGAGCGCCGACTCAGCAAAGGAGTGATCGAAATGGCTTCGCCGTTTGGCGGATCACTTCGAACCCCCTTGCTTCGTCGTAACGCTTTGAGCACTGCGCCAAGCACGTACTCTTTCTCGAACCGCGCCCGTCGATTTCACTTCTTCTCTAAATCCAGTTGGTACCCCTGCTTTTCCATGTTCTTCGCGTATTTCGCGGGCTCCGCCTTGAACTTCGCCGCGCACTTCGGGCAGCAAAAATAAACCGTCTCCCCGCCCGGCATCTTCGCCGAGTGCTTCGGGCTGATCGGTTCGCCGCTGATCGGGCACGTCGTCTGGTACGTGTAGCTCGCCGCGAGCTTGGCCTTGTATTTCGCCGGGTCCTTCGTGAACGGCTCGACGCACTTCTTGCAGCAGAATTGCACCTTCGCGCCGTTGTAGTCCGTACTGACCTTCGGATCGACCGCATCGCCGGAGATCGGGCAGGTCACCTGCACTTTTGGGAGCCCGGCCGTCATTTTTCGCTGCTCGGCCGCCTTGGTTTCGTACTTGGCCTTGTTTCCGTTGAACTTGTCGATGCACTTTTCACAACAGAAGTACACCGGTCCGTCCGGGGTGTCCGTCTTCACGTAGAAGTTGACGGCCTCTCCCATCACCGGACAGTTGATCTCGGCCGCCGTGACCTTCTTATCGCCTGGCG
>CAYMXF010000245.1:0-1101 GCA_964393935.1 uncultured Planctomycetaceae bacterium | reverse complement strand
GGCGCAGCCTGCGCGGCCAGCATCCCGACACCCAAAACCAACGCCCCGACACCCAATGTCAAAATCACTCGTTTCATGTTCAGTTTCTCCGTCATTTTGTGGCACCGGCTCTTAGCCGGTGCGAATCCAATGGAGCGCCGGGCCATGCCACGACCGTCGCGCTCCGATTCGATACGGTCTCGGCTTCCAAACTCTTCGCGAAATAGCAAACACCTCCTCTCTTGAAAAGGAGAGAGTATAACTGCGCGCAGCAAAGCACGCTGACGCAAGCGTCAGATCACGAATAAGACGGGATCAAGCGAGAAGAATAACGGTTCGCAGATGTGCAAGTTCCGGAGGCGGCCCGTGGGTGGATGCCCATACCTCCGTCATTTGTACGGTGAGGGTCTTAACTGCGACTTCGTCGTCGGCCGCGAGGGTCTCGATCACCCGCGGCGGCTCGACGTTGATTCGTCCGTCCGGCATCCCGACCGGCACGAAATCGCAGGAGCAGATCAACCGAACCGGCGCTTGGGAACTCGATGGCGCACGGTCGTCTTTCGGGAGATTGCAGCCGCACCGGCAAACCTCCCCCGGCGGACAGCAACAGCATTGCTTGGCCGACTCGGCAACCTTGGCGCAATTCCGTTGCTCCAACCCGAAGCCGCTTATCGGCACAGCTAGACACGACAAGATGAGCACCAAGGACCGCATCGGGTAAATCTTAGCCTACTTTCGATCTCGAAGCAACAGAGCCGGTCATTCAACCATTTTAACGCCACATCGTGACATTCTTCACACCCGTCAGGAACGGTGGGCCGTTTCCACGCGACATCCGCGAGGCGGATCTCTATAATCCCCCCGTTCGGCCGTGATCGGACAGTCACCTTAACTTGTGGACGACGCGCCCTCTCCTTCACACCGCGGGCGATCGTACCAGCCCTGATCGACGAGCCGATAAGCCGCACGGAGGCGCCAGCCATGACGACGACGGATAAACTAAGTCATTTGACGGAACGTAAGACGCAAGTCCGGCGCGAGCTGGACGACATCGCGGCGGCCAAGCCTCAGTCCGAGAACACCGCTTTGGTGGACTTGGAGTCCGCCCTCACCGCCGAACTC
>CAYMXF010000244.1:0-5284 GCA_964393935.1 uncultured Planctomycetaceae bacterium | reverse complement strand
GCCGAGTTTGACGGCGGCAACGCACTCTTGGCGGACGTCCTCGACGAATGCCGCACGGCGTCACTACTCGCACCGATTCGGCTCGTCATCGTTCGCGACGCGGACGATTTCGTCAGCGATCATCGCGATGCGTTGGAGAAGTATCTCCTGTCACCATGCCCGACGGGCGTACTTATGCTCGTTTGCAAGACATGGCAGCGGACGACGCGGCTGTACAAGCTGGTCGATCAGATCGGGCGAAACGATTCGTGCGACACGCCGAAGAGCCAGGCCCTGCCGGGGTGGGTGGCGAGCCAGGCGCAGAGTGTACATGGCGCGCGGCTGGAGCCACAGGCGGCGCGGCGGCTCGTTGAGCTGGTGGGGCCGCAATTGGGGCTGCTCGACATGGAGCTGGCCAAGCTGGCGACCTACGTATTGCCTCGAAAAGCCATCGGTGTTCAAGACGTGGAAGAAATGGTCGGGGCGTCGCGGGCGGAAAAGGTCTTTGGGCTCGCCGATGCCGTCGCCGCGGGCGATGCCGCCGGCGCTCTGACGCTCTGGGACCAGGTCATCTCCATGGACCGCGATGCGGAATACAAGGCCATCGGGGGGCTGCGGTACGCCTTCCAGCGGCTTGTCGAGGCCAAGCGGTTGGTAGTTCAGGGGTTGTCGGCCTCCGAGGCGGCCAAATCAGCGGGCGTCTGGACCGATGCGAACCAGCTTAAGCGGCAATTGGACCGTTTTTCCCTGCGCCAATGGCAGGATATTCTGGTAAAACTCCTGTCTATCGACGTGGGGGCCAAGACCGGCCTGGGCTCCGTCCGGTCGGCGGTCGAGAAATTCATCGCGGAATTGTGCGCGGTCCCCGGGTCCCGGCGCGTCGGGATGGCGGGGCGTTAGCGAAGGAAAGTTATCATGCAGATGCATCGTTTGTTTACCGTCGGGCGGTTGGCGCTGGTGATGGGCGTCGTCGCCGTGGCCGGCTGTTCCGAGGGCGAGTGGGATTGGTTCGGGCTCAAGAAGTCCGAGCCGAAGGACAAGCAGGTCACGAAGGCTCGGCGTCCCGCGACGAAGGAGCCGGCGGTCGCGGAATCCAAGAAAAAGCCGGAGACGCCGGCGGGGGACGCCAAGTCGCGCGAGGTCGACGACAAGGTCGAGCGCTACGTGCACTCGATGAATACGCAGTACGACCCGAACTATCAGAACAACGACTTTTCTTCAAAGATTAGCCGGCAGAACGATCCGAATCGCGCGGCCCGCGTTCGCCAGACGGCGATTCGCAGCCGGACGGACCCGACGCTGGATGAAGCGGCGGCGGGCGCGACGCCTCCGGACGAACCGTCCTCCGAAAAGCCGACACCTGAGGGCGCAACTTCTTCGGCGAGTGGAGACGGCGGAGATTCCGGCCAGGGGAGGACCACCGCGAAACCCCGAGAGGTGGACCGGCAACCGACTCAGGTAGCGTCTTCCGACTCGCACGGCGTGCCGGAGTCGAACGTTGAGAAGGAAACCGGCAAGCCGACCGACGATGCGAAATCGGCGCCGTCGGAATCGGCGATGAAGCCGCCAGTGCTTTCAGAAGTGACCGTCACGGCATCGCCGACTTCGATCGATGGGAAGCCGATGGAGGACACGCCGGTTGAACCACCGCCGGCGGAGCCGACGCCGGTCGAGCGAAAACCCGTTGAGCCAGCGCGGGTGGAATCGACGCCCGTCGAGGAGAAGCCGATCGAGCCGAAGCCCGCTACTAAGACGCCGGTCGAGGAAAAACCCGTCGCATCGCCGGTGATCGAGCCTCCACCCGTTAAACCGACTCCGAAGAAAATTGCTCCAAGAGTCGAAACGTCGAAACCCGAGCAAAACGCGACGGAAGCGTCGCCTAACGTGCCGTCGCGGATCGAGCCGCCAAAGATCGAAGAGAAACCCGAGGAGATTCGACGACCTGAGCCCGCGCCGGTCGAGCCGGCGACGGTCAAGAAAGTCAGCGAAACGCTCGCCGTCAAGAAGCGCCATGCGGCGAATACGCCGTCGTCGCCTCCGCAGCAGCCGGTGGACACGTTTAAGAAGAAACTGAAAGAGCAGGAAGCCCTTGTTGCGAAGAATCCCGACGATGTCGAGCAGCAGTTCAACTTGCGGATGATGTACCTGGTCGACGGGCAAGATGACAAGGCCCTCGCCCCGTCGTCGTCGATGAACGCCGAGACGCAGGAGATCCTGCTTGGGCAGCTCCGCACCCTGATGGCCGCTCGTTCATCCAACTCCCGCGACCCCGCCGTTTGGGCCAATAAGCAGCTCGATGCGATCGAGAAGCTGCGCGGCCTGCTGCGGGCCAAGGCCGATCTGGTCGTCCCCAAGGTGGAGCTTTGCAAATCCATCGTGGGCTTCGGCCTCTATGAGCCGATCGAGCCCGCCGCCTTCAAGGCCGGCGCGAAGAATCGCGTGCTCCTGTACATTGAAGTGGACAACTTCAAGTGCGAGAAGACCAAGACCGGCTTGTTTCGCACGCTCCTTTCGGTGCGCAAAAGCCTGATGAACAAATCCGGCGAGGAGCTATGGAGCACCAAGGACGACAACATCGAAGATCTGGCCCGACAAGAGCGGAGGGACTTTTACCTGACGATCGGCCCGCTGGCGATTCCCAAGTCGCTCGGCCCCGGCGAGTACGTATTCAAGGTCGAGGTCGAGGACGTGCTCGGCGGCAAGATCAATAGCAACGTCGTCCGCTTCAAGATGGTCCCGTGATGTCGCGCGGGGCGCGCTATCCAGCGGAGCAAGGCGTGCTCGATCCCATCGGTTCGACATCCTGGCACAATCGACATCTGGCCTGTTTCAAGAAGCTCGACGAACTTTTGCGCACCGGCAGCCCGGCACGGCCGACGATCATGCTGATCGGCCCCGGTGGCGTAACGCGCCTGGCGGGTTTGCTTCTGAATGACGCAGCCGTGGATCGACCCTCGACGTTTCGCAAACTCGTCGGCGACGCGGCGCGGTATAGCGACCAGGTGCTGCGACGCATTCCCTGGATGCCGCTGTCGTCGCTGGAGCCGGTGGAGCTTCAGTCGGCGATCTCGCTGCCGCACGATCTGGTGATCGTCGATCGCTCGCGGCGGATCCTCTCGACCGTCCGGCAGCAATTACCCCAGGCCAAGTGCTTGCTGGTGGATATCTCCTTTCAACGGCCGTCGGTCGAGGCGGACGTGGTGATCGCGTTTAACGTCGTTTGCCGGTTGGAGGACCCGACCGCCGGAATGGCGAACATCGTCGCCGCCGTGCGACCGGGCGGGCTGCTGTTGATGGACGATCGTTCGGCGGAGGCGCACTTGGCGCCTTTGCACCGATTCGAAAACATCGCGCCGAAGATTTATCGCCGTGCCTCAAGTAGCTTGGGTTGATCTGGATTCACCAACTATCCGCAATCCGATTACTGCAATCCACAATTCACACCCTCTGCTCGCCCCCTCGGCCCAAATCATGTCGTCTGTTATGATCCAAGGCCGTTAAAAGGACGACCACGGATGACAAACGCTGCGACAGTTCTGGCCCAGGCTCTGAGGGATCGCTTCGAGGCCGATGCGATCCTCGGCGCGGATGTCTTGCCGGTGCGAATTCCCGCAAAGTCGGCCGCGCCAGCTAGACAAGCTGCACCCACCGTTCCGCCAATGCCGCCACGCCCGCCGGTCAGCGCGGAAGAGACTCGCGTGCGGACGCTTCAACTTACGGTCATCGACGACAACGAGGTCAAGGGTTGCATCAAGTGCGGCCTGTCGGCGACGCGGACGAAGACCGTCTTTGGCATCGGCAGTTCGACGGCCCGGATCATGTTCATCGGCGAGGCCCCCGGCCATGACGAGGACGTGAGCGGCGAGCCTTTCGTTGGCCGGGCTGGTCAGCTTCTGACCGACATGATCCAGAAGGGCATGGGGCTGCGGCGCGGCGACGTCTATATCTGCAACGTGCTCAAGTGCCGGCCGCCGAACAACCGAACGCCGGCCGTCGATGAGATCGCCGCGTGTCGGGATTATCTTTGGCGGCAGATTCAGATCATCAACCCCGAGGTGATCGTGGCCCTGGGCGCGCCGGCGGCGCAGACTTTGCTCGGCACGCGCGACGGCATCGGCCGCCTGCGGAGCCGTTGGCACGATTTCTATCCGAGCGGGACCGCCCTGGTCGGCGAGCCGATCCCGGTCATGCCGACTTATCACCCCGCCTATCTGCTCCGCGACCCCACCGAAAAAGGCAAGGCGTGGGCGGATTTGAAGTTGGTCATGGCCCGGCTGGGATTGCCGATCCCGCCGCGACGGTAGGAGGCGCACCGCCTCTGGGCGAAGGCGGCGCGCCGAATCCTGCGGAGACTCAGCATAATGAGACGATTACACGCGAGAGGCCTGTTCGCTGGTGCGTGGATGATCGGCGCGGTCGTTGGCGGCCTGATCGGGCACGGCGGTTGCAGTAAATCGCCTGCGCCGCAGCCTGCCGCGATCCACCTCATCGACGTATTCAAGCCCGCGAGCATCGAATCGCACGTCCCGACGACGGCCCCGACGAGCGCAATGGGGCAGGCCCGGACCGAGTGGCGGTTTGACGCCGCAGCGCCTGCTTCGGCGCCGGCGGAATCCGGCGCGACCGCCGGCTGGCACGCCGGGCTCAATGTCGCCGAACTGAAAATCAAGGACGGCCGGCTGACGGGTCGGACCACCGGGGACTGTCCGCTGGTCAGCGTCGAGCGGTCGACCGGCCTGGACAGCCCCGATCTGCTTCACGCCGTGGAAGTTCGCATGCGGGCCTCGGCCGGCTCGAATCTCGCGGTCATCGTTCGCGAAGCGCCGAAGTTGGACTTCGAGGAGATCTGCCGGATGGCGAAGGACCTTCCGGCGGACCTGATGAGCACGCCGATCCTGTCAGGGACCGACCTACAGACCTACACGATCCGGCCGCAGTTCAATTTGAAATCATCGGACCTACGGCACGTGTTGATCCGCCCGACCGACGCGGCCGGCGCTCGCTTCGAGATCGAGTCGGTGCGATTGATTTTCCGCAAGGAGTATCTCGCCTCGATTCCCTCGGGTCTCGGTTGGCAGGGACTTTCCGAGGTTTACCACGATTGCCTCGTCGCCCGCGTGCCGGAGGTCATCCGGTTTGACGTGAGACTACCGGAGCGGCCGTGGCTCGATCTGGCCGTCGGCACGATCGAGGATGGGCCCGTCACGTTTGAAGTCCAGGTGCGGCCCGCCGACGGCGGCGCGCACGGCGTGAACGTGCCGCGCACGATCACCACGGCGCACCGTTGGGAGAGCGTCCCGATCGA
>CAYMXF010000243.1:0-5289 GCA_964393935.1 uncultured Planctomycetaceae bacterium | reverse complement strand
GCATCCCCGCGGGCGAAGATGCTGGCGACGTAGTTCAGCACGTCGGTGGCGCTCTGCTCGTTGTACCCGAAGTACTTGATGAGCCGCTGCTTGACGACGTCGATCTTCGCCTGCGTCTCCTCGTCGATCACGCCGGAGACGACGTTCTTCAACTTGATCGTGTCGCGCTGGTCCTCGAAGAGCTTGAGTTCCAGGGCCTTTTGCAGCCGGGCGTTGGTGTGATACTCGAACTTCTTGCCGTCCAGGGACAACGCACCGATGTAGTTCATGATCTCCTGGCGGAAATCGTCCTTCCGGCTGTCGGGGATGTCGATCTTCTCCTCGATCGACCGCATCAGCCGCTCGTCCGGCTCCTCGTCCTTGCCGGTGTACTTGTTCCGAACCTTCTCGCGCTGCGTGTAGGCCCGGACATTTTCGATGTAGTTCGTCGCCAGGCGCTTGACGGCATCCTCGTCGGCGCTGATGGCCCGCTGGACCTCGGCCTTGAGGATGTCCTCGTATTCCTCGCGGACCACGCTGAGCAATTCCTTGTACTGCTTTTTCAACTCCTCGTCGGCGATCAGCGAATGGTGCGACAGGCCGCTCTCCAGTTCGTTCATCACCATGAACGGGTTGATCCCCTTTTCCTGAATCGCCTGATCGCTGACCAGCGAGTTTGAAATCTTGTCCTGGATGTACCGCGGGCTGATGCCCTGCATCCCCTCGCGCTTGGCCTCTTCGAAAAGTTCCTTGACGGAATCCTCGGTGTATCCGGGGATCGTCTTGCCGCTGTAAAGCTTGAGCTTTTGAAGCCGCGAGAGGCCCGCCTTCTTGGGGTCTTCCAGCCGAGTGAGCACGGCCCACATCGCCGCCATCTCCACCGTGTGCGGGGCGATGTGCATCCCGCGGATACGCTCCTTGTTGAAATCCTTCTCGTAGATCTTGATTTCCTGGTCCAGGATGACGTTGTACGGCACGTCGATCTTGATCGTGCGGTCGCGGAACGCCTCCATCAACTCATTGTTCTGGAGCTTCCTGTACTCGGGTTCGTTGGTGTGCCCGATGATGACCTCGTCGATGTTCGTCTGGGCGAACTTCTTCGGCTTGATGACGTGCTCCTGCGACGCCCCGAGCAGGTCGTACAAGAACGCCACGTCCAGCTTGAGCACTTCGATGAACTCGATCAGCCCGCGATTGGCGATGTTCAATTCCCCGTCGAAGTTGAAGGCCCGGGGGTCGGAGTCCGTGCCGTATTCGGCGATCTTGCGATAATTGATGTCGCCGGTCAGTTCCGTGGAATCCTGGTTCTTTTCATCCTTGGGCTGGAAGGTGCCGATGCCGCGCCGGTCCTTTTCGCTAAGGATCAGCCGCCGGACCACGACGTGATCCATCACCTTTTTCCAGTCTCCGTCGTATTGCTTTAGAAAATCGGCGAAGGTCTTCCGGCAGAACGGGTCGAGATCGCCTTCCACGCTGACGCGTTGCTCCGTCGGCAGGCTCTCGTTCAGCATCGCCAGCACTTCGCGCCGCACGTCCTTGGGGATGAGCTTGAGCGGCTCCTCGTGCATGGGGCAATCGACCAACTCGTGCTCTCCGTTAGGCCGTGGAATCCGCCAGGCGAACGTGTACATCGCCCCTTGGTCCAGCCGGGAGTAATGCTCGACGCCCTTTTTGATCAGGCGGCAGATCGTCGATTTCGCCGAGCCGACCGGTCCGTGCAAAAGGAGGATGCGCCGTTCGGTCCCGTAGCCCTGCGCGGCGGACTTGAAGAAGTCCACCAGCTGCATCAGCGAGCCTTCCAATCCGTAGATCGCGTCTTCGCCGTTGCCGATGGGGTCGGTGAAGAACTTGTGACGGACGTATTCCTGGCGGAGCTTGGTGTAGCGCTCCGTCCCGAAGTGCAGGACCATGTCGTAGATCCGCTGGAAGGCGTTGCGCGCCACTTTGGGGTTCCGCGTCACGATGTCGAGGTAGTCGTCGAACGTCCCTTCCCAATGTTCGTCGCGGAAGCTCTGAGGGTCCTGTCGTTTTGAGACGAGTTCGAGAATGGATTTCTTGCTTACCGTCATAGTCGCCTCCCGAGTCCGTTCGAGGCCACGAATCCGTCGGCTGCCCGGGTTCGAGCAGCCCCTACGTTTTGATCGGTCGCTCCGCTGCGATGCGTTGGCATTCCCGCCGAAGATCGTTCGACGATGCTTGAATAATATCGGACGAAGCGGGTGAAGTCAACGCGACCCAATACTTAACGTTATGCCGCGACTTTACATAAGCAAAGCCCAAACGCTCCCGACGGGCATTTCGCACCGATAGGGAGGGAGCCCTGAAAAAAAAAGCACTGCGGGAATGATGAGATGGATTAGTGAGAGTGGGAAACTTTGGGCTGTGGCGTAACGGGCAATGGTGAAAAAAGAGTCGAAAAAAGGCGGGCTAATTCTGGGACAACGCCGGCGGCCATGATCGGACGCGCGCCGGTCTTTCGCGCAGCTCGCGTAGCTCCATCGAAAGATCTTCAAGCATATCGCACAAACATCGCACGCGCTCGAACACCCGAGGTTCCGCTAGAAACCGCTGCTTGTCCTCGGCACAACGCAGCACCGTCGCCGCCAGCACATCGACCAGATCGGAAAACGCCAGGTCGGGACACTTAAACAAGTCCATCCATCCGCCGCTTTTCGCGAGCTGTACCAGCGGCTCCTCGTTCATCACTCGAAAGAGTTCGCTGCGATAGGTTCGCTCGACTTCAGGCTGGAGCGGCTTGGAATGGATCAACTGCAATCGGGCACGCCGATACGATAGTTCCGTGTTTTCTTGAACGATCTGGGCCCGATCGAGCCCTTGCAGGAGAAAGTTGTAACGGCCGTCTTCCAGGCGTTCTTCTCGAAGGATTCGACCGATGCAAACCACCGGATGGATCGGCGCATCGAGCGTGTTGTACTTGGCTTCATAGCCCGATTCGAGCAGGGCGATGGCGATGAGCCGATGACCGGCCAGGGCGTCGCGGGTCATGAGTCGATAGCGTTTTTCAAAGACGTGCAATGGGATGACCGACATCGGCATGAGCACCGCGTTGGGCAGGGGGAAAACAGGTATCCAACGCGGCAAGCAGGCGATCTTGTGTGGCGTCGCTCCGTCGGGTTTCATGCGGCGGAATTGTAGTCAATCGGGCCCCGGCCCGCATAGTGAGTCACCCTCTCCCTTCTAGGGAGAGGGTTGGGGTGAGGGTTAGAATCAGAAGGGGTTCTGTACGCCATTCAATTCGGCGGGTGAAACCCGCCCTACGAATCTCGGTCGACTAAGGACAAACCCCTATTACCAGGCCCTACAGGCCGCAATTCCCGCCTCCCGCTGGCGACATCCACCCCGATCTGCCATCATCCTTGCCATGATGGCGACAACGACGATCCTGGTCGGCATCGACGAGGCGGGCTACGGCCCCATCTTGGGCCCACTTGTCGTTAGCGCGGCGGCCGTCGAGGTTCCCACCGCGCAGGCCGATGCCTGCCTCTGGTCGCTGCTGGGTAACGCGGTTGCGAAGACGCCTGCCCCGCGCGGCGGCCGCGTCGCCATTCTCGACAGCAAAAAGCTCTACAAACCCAAGGAGGGCCTCGCCCGGTTGGAGCGCTCCGTCCTTGCCGCGGTCGCCGTATGGCGCGGTACGCCGCCTCATCTGCGCGGCCTGCTCGGGATGGTTTGTCCGGAAGTCGCGGCCAAGCTGGCCGAGTACCCGTGGTATCGCGAGGCGAACCCGGAACTTCCGCGGAAAGCCGATGCCGGCGGCATCCGCATCGCGGCAAATCTACTTCGTCAATCGCTCGACGAGAACAGCGTTCGCGTCGCCGGTTGTTTCGCGGAGGTCCTGCCCGAGGGGCATTACAACCGTCTGGTGAACAATACGCAGAACAAGGCGGTCGTCTCGTTCGGCCTCGTGCTGCGGCTCATGCAGCGCGTCGCCGACGCGCATCCCGACCGCGAGATCCGATTCTTCGTCGATAAGCAAGGCGCGCGCGACCACTACGGCCGTTTGCTCTTACGCGGCTTCGAGGATCGCCGCCTCCGCGTCATCGAGGAAGGCGATACGCGAAGCGCCTACGAACTCGTCGACGGCCGCGGTCGCTGGCAGGTTCAGTTCGAGGAGGGCGGCGAGTCGCTGCACCTGCCGACGGCCCTGGCCAGCATGGTCAGCAAATATCTCCGCGAGTTGTTCATGGAGTGCTTCAACGAGTATTGGTCGCGGCACGCCCCCGCCGTCAAGCCGACGGCCGGCTACTACAAGGACGGCCTTCGCTTTATCAACGACATCGGCGTCCACGTCCAGGCCCTCGGCGTGGATCGGCGGATGCTGGTGAGGGAACGGTGAGTGACAAATGACCAATGACGAATTACGAATTACAAAAGGGCGGCTTCGGGGACTGGAAACGCCGCTGGTGCGAGAATCCTTTCTCGCACCCGCCTCCGCCGGAATCTTTCCGACGAACTCGGCTCCTGCCCTTTCGTAATTTGTAATTGGTAATTCGTCATTCCCTGTTGGAGTGCTTACTTGCCGCATTGGCTGCGCCACTGGTTGGATCGGCACCAAAGTCCCGCCTCCTTCCGGCTCCACCTGCTCGGCATCCCGCTGACGATCGCGGCGGTCGCGCTCGCGCTGGTGCAGCTCGCCGATTCGCGCTGGGACCTCTGGTGGCGGCCGGTCGTGCTCCTCGTCGTCGGCTACCTCCTGCAATGGATCGGCCACTCGATCGAAGGCAATGACATGGGCGAAATCATCTTGATCAAGAAGCTCCTCGGCCGACCCTACGTCGCCATCTCCCCGCGATATAGCGAGGACAAAACGCCGGAGCGCGCGGAGTAGTGATGAAGCGGCCCCCGTTTTTTTCAAAGCTCGTCTTCTGCACGGCGGCGGCGTGGATGCTGTCCGGATGCTACGGCTCAGATTCCGGCTGGCATCGCAACCATAACGAGGCCTCCAAGCTCGCCGCACAGGACAAGAAGCCGCTGCTCACCTATTTTCGTCCCAGCGATGCGAAGCAGGACGCCGTGATCCGCCGCATTCTTTTTGCCAACCCGGCGGTGCAGGCGGAGTTGAACCAGACGGTCCGCGTCGACCTCGACCCCAAGTCCTCCGCCGCGTCCCGCACCGCCTACGGCGTCCACCCGTCGCAACCCTGCGTCGTCGTCTGCAAGCCCAACGGGCAACGTGCGGTCCAGCCGATCTACCTGAACCCCGTTCCCAATGCGGATTACTTCGCCCAATGGCTGAGGAACGCCCGGGCGAAGGCCGGTAGCGAGGCGCCCAAGAGGAAGCGATGACGG
>CAYMXF010000242.1:0-5351 GCA_964393935.1 uncultured Planctomycetaceae bacterium | reverse complement strand
GATCGGGAAATATCGGGGGTCATGATCGATCCCGTGGGCGTCGTGCTCTGTTCGAACGCCCAAATGGCCGGGGCCACGGCGCCCGAGGATTTCGACGTGAAGACCAGCGCGTCGGACTTCAAGGTGCTGATCGGTGACGATACCGATGGGTTGGACGCCCATATTTTGACGCGCGACCGCGAGCTGGACCTGGTCTGGCTGCGGGTGAAAAATGCCGACAAGAAGACGTTCCCGTTCTTAGACCTCACAAAGTCGGCCAACGCACACCCCGGCGACCGGCTGATGACGATCGTTCGGCTGGCGAAGTTCTTCGACCACGCGCCGATCGTTTATGAAGGGCTGGTTGCGGGCCTTCTGCACAAGCCGCGCGACCTCTTCGCGCCGGGCAGCGGCCTGGAAGGCGAGGCGGGCTTGCCGGTCTTCGACGCTGAGGGCGGGTTCGTCGGCATTTTCGTGGCCCAGATGCCGGAGCGCGAGGATCACCAGGCCGACGCCAGCGCTACGGCGGGCGTACTCGATGTATTCATCCTGCCGGCGAAGACCGTCGCCCAGGCGACGAAAAGGGCGATGGAGACTGCGAAACATTAACGGCGAGCGCATCACGGCGGTTGCATCCATTCCAAGAACAACGGATAACTGTCTCGGCGAACAGGAACAGGAGTTGACCACGGATGGCCAAGACGAAAACCAAGAAGCGGTCGAGCAGATCATCACGCAACAACGCCACGGCGGCGAAGATCGTCGGGCTTGCAGAGTCCGTCGTTGTATCGGCGTCGAAGAAGAAGGACCCGTCGGTCGAGATTCCGTTGCGGGCGCTGTCCAACGCAAAGTACAACCGCGACAAGCGCATCATCGAGATGGGGAGCAAATCGCAGTCGCGGAGCTTCTTCAACCTCGGCCAAGCGAAGAACTTCATGCAGACCGTGCTGATCGCCAGCGGCTGCAAGCGGCTCATCGACGAGGACAAGACGGTCAGCATCCGCGGGCTCTACTACCTGACCAAGCACACGATCCCCGGCACGGGCGAGAAGACGTTTAACGAACAATCCGAGAGCGACCCCATCATCGAAGACCTCGAGGTCTCGCTGGAATCGCTGCGCGAGGAGCTGCACGTCTTCGCCGACAATCGCGGGAGCATCGCCGGGAATCTTACGATCGTCAGCCGCGGCGACGAGATCGACCTGCGCCGCATGGGGGCCGGCGGCTTCTCCATCCCCAGCATCGTCGAGCCGGACGTCTTCGCGTTTCGCAAGTGCGAGGCGAAGTTCATCCTCCACGTCGAAAAAGGCACGGTCTGGCAGCGCTTCAACGAGGACAAGTTCTGGCAGAAGAGCAACTGCATCCTGACCCACGGCGGCGGACAGCCCCCGCGCGGCGTGCGGCGGCTGCTCTACCGAATGCACCACGAACTCAAGCTGCCGGTCTATTGCCTGCTCGATAACGACCCGTGGGGGTATTACATCTACAGCGTCACCAAGCAGGGCTCGATCAACCTGGCGTTCGAGTCGAAGCGGATGGCGATCCCCGAGGCGCGGCTCATCGGCATTCGAAGCCGCGACTTCGAGGAGTTCCGCCTGTCGGACGACGTGAAGATCGCCGTGGACGACAAGGACATCAAGCGGGCCAAGCAGATAATGGAATACCCTTGGTTCAAAGGCAAAAGAGAGTGGGCCAAGGAGATCGACACGATGCTCAAGCACGGCTTCAAGATGGAAGTGGAATCGCTGCTGACGAAGAGCATCAGTTTCGTGACGGAGACGTACGTGCCGCAGCGGCTACGGCAGCGGAGTATGTGGCTCGATTGAATGACGAATAGCGAATGGCGAATAGCGAAAAGGGAGCATTAAGCCTCTGGCCCGCGCGAAAGGAGGGTCGAGATTATGGACGACGGATCAACAGAAGTGGTGCTTTCAAGTCCGTGCGGCTATTTTGGAGAGTCGGCGTTGTGGCCGTTCCTTGATTTCCGCTTCGCAACAGATTTATCGGGCGATCCAAACAAGGCAGCCAAACCTCGCTCACACTTCACGGGTATCCGCCTCGTACGCGACGGAAACTCATGGCGATGCGAAGCATCACTGGAATTCTCACCAACAGTTTGCCCAGTCTGGATTCCTTTCGCCGAACTAACTGGAATACAACCCGACGGCCCCCCGTCTGGCCGCATATCGTTTTTCCCATCGGATGAAAAACAAGTCCAAGATTACGAGAAGTTTGCTGCGCTCGAAGTCTCCCGTTCGTTTATTGAAGCTGCGAAGGATTACGCTCAAGTAATAGAACGACAGCGCAAGAACACAGATACCCTGACTGAAGCGCTTGCGCTGAACGTCGCTCGTTTCGTCGAAGATCTCGATCCGGCATATCACGAGAACTATGAGCTGCCAACGTGCGATTTTTCTTTCGCAACTATGAGTGACTGGATAAACGCCAATCAGGAAAAACTTCGCCAGCTTCGATACGAGCAGATTGACGGTTTATTGACCGATGTTGCCAGTGAACTATTGCGGAAGTTTCTCGCAACGCTGTCAAGTTCGGCCCAACATTGGCAGAACAAGCCGCTTGATTTGAGGATCGACTTGTTCTTGATGGCGTCATCGGATTTCTTCATTTTTCTTTCCCGAATCCTGAAGCTTCACTGGTATCTCGGACATGGCGGTTGGGAACATGCAATCAAAGACCTGGATGGCGGCTTTTTTCGCACATCTCCGCCATCGCTGGCGTGGGTTCTGAATCACCGTGACGATGCGCCCTGGTGGGCGAGGTATCGGGATTTCCTTGTGGGGCAAGGCGAACATTGGCTCAAAGCTTTCGACGATGATAACGACGAGTTTCGTAAACATGATCTCATCGCCCTATCGCGAGCCTGGCTCTGGCCCGAAGTGTATCGGCTGACGAAAGAGCGCGTAGGGGCTGGCGATTTCGTTGTCCTGAAACCGACCCATCCCGATGAAGCCACTTCAGTTCCTTGGACTTTTCGCAAGTATCTTGCGAAGTTCTCGGATTGGTGGACGTACAGGCTCACCGATAATGTGATCCAACCGATCTTCGTTTCCAAGAAAGATCTCGACAACACTGACCCAGAGGACACTGTCAACGACTTGTTAGATACCTGGGGCACGAGCCTTGTATCGCCGAACGCGCTTTCTTTCTATCGCAAGGAGGTGGTCGAAGCTGACAATTGGCAGAAAAAACACGACAAGGCGTTTCCACGCGTTGAAGCGAAACTCTCGATTAACGAGTTGTTGCAAAACGATCGCCTTGGATTCGCTTTGAAAGAGATCGAAACAGAGACCGAAGGCGAAACTGCATGGGTCCGTCTTGTTCATAATGCCGTTTTCGAAGATGCCTATGGACCTCGATCGCTCGCCTTGATAGTAGAACAGAAACTGCGTCACAGGCTTTTTTCCGTCTTTGGGAGGAACGCGATTCCGTTCGCTTTCAAGGATAAGAGTGATCACTGCCAACTGATGCTGCGTGAAGTCGTGCGGAGATTACTCATAGTAAGACACGGGGATCGGTGGTTGAAACAAGGTATCCCATCAGCCGAGCCCGGCACGAAGGCGAGAAAAGTATTTGAGAGGGTCAAGTCCAAATTGGAGAACAAGGACCCGAGGAAATGCAAGGAGTTACTTGATGGAAGCATCCCAATCGACGACTTCCTTCGGTGGACCGACATATCCGATTATATTGATATCATCGAGGATGAACGAAACGGGATCGTTGTACGACGAGAGCCCCGGCTCACTCACTATTATCAACCGCTGAGCAAATCGCTTAGCGGGTTTCGGAAATGGAACGATAAGAGAATCGCCGCAGCGCATCCCGAAAAGGCCGATGAACTGACAACAGATGATGTCGCTTTCCTAGACGACGTAAAACGGATACTGAGCGTATCGATATTGCAGGAAGGGCCACTTCAGTTTTCAGTCAAGCCCGTGTAGGAACTAGGGACCATTCGTGGGTTCTCAGCCGACCGATCGCTTGAACGATTCCAGTGCGAGCGAACGTAAATATTCGGAGAGCCCGCGAAATCCGCTACGGACCGACTCCTCCAACAGCCGCGCTTTCTCGTCGCTTGTCAAGCGAATGTTGACTTGCTCGGTTCGCTTGGAGCCGCTCGATCCTGCCGGGGGCTTGAGTCCATTTCGCAGCATCGCCTCGACGGCGGTTTCGACGGCGAAGCGCGTGGCCTGGACACACTCGACGAGCGTGCTTCCATCCGCAACGACGCCGGGAAGCTCCAGCGCGTGACCCGCAAATCCCACGCCGACTAGCGGCTCGATCACGAGTCGGTATTGCCCCGCGATCTTTCGGGCTGGTGCAGATACTTTCGTGTTGGCCTTCTTGAGCTTGAGTCGAACTTTATTCATCTTCTTCACCGTGCAAGTCTACGAGCAGTCTCACGCGTTCCCAGTGGTTCCTTAAGACGCTGCCCCGCACTTCCGGAAATCCAATCAGAGGCTTGCCCTCATGCCCGAAAACGACGAACCTCGCGCCGGGGATGTCCAGGTAAGGCCGTTCCCAAAGAAGCCGATAGCCATTCGATTTCAAGTATCTCTCCACGAAGGTGAACGACACTTGTTTCGGCATGGCGAAACTCGATCTTACGCAGCGAATCTGTCGCGTATCTCCCCACAGCGTAAATTAGTATAGCACATGATATACAGCTTTACAAGCCCGACGACCGTGGTGTAATAACGCTTTGGATGAGGATTATTGAGGATGGAAATTCAAACGCTACAAGAACTCTACACCTTCAACCGCTGGGCCAACGACAAGGCGCTGGCGATCGCCGACGGCTTCTCCGCCGAACAGCTCGATCGGCCGTTTGAGATGGGGTTGGGGTCGATCCGCAGCACGCTGCACCACATTTGGGCGGCGGAGCGGGTTTGGCTGGATCGGTGGACGAAGGGCGGCGTGCCGAAGTTCGTCTTTCCGGAGGCGGGGCTTTCGATCGCCGAGCTGCGCGGTCGCTACCATGCGACCGACGCGGAGCGCGACGCCTTCCTGGTCAAACAGTGCGAAGCGGACCTGGCGCGGCCGCTGGCCTTCACCAACATCAAGTGCGAGTCGTACAGCCTGCCGCTGGGCGGGCAGATGCTGCACGTCGCCAACCACGGCATTCATCATCGCGCGCAGTTCGTGAACATGGTGCGGCACGTCGGCGGCCCGGTGCCCAAGCCGGGGCTCGATTACATCTTCTACCGGCTGGAGAAGATCAACGACGCGCCGCCGTCGCTCGACCTCCATGCGATTCGAAACTACGAGGACTATTCCGATTGGGCGACGCGCAAACTGCTGGACATCGCCGCGAAACTGTCCGACGCGCAGCTTGACCGACCGTTCGAGATGGG
>CAYMXF010000241.1:0-5355 GCA_964393935.1 uncultured Planctomycetaceae bacterium | reverse complement strand
TGCTCGTCATTCTCGCGCACGTGAAGGACGGACTGGCGATGGCCCGCGAGCACGGCCTGCCGCGGGTCTTGCACCAGTTCATCGCCGAGCATCACGGCACGACGCTGGTCCGCTACTTCCATGCCCGCGCGACGCAAGAAGCCCGCGCCAGCGGCCGCGAGGACCGCGAGATCAGTGAGTCGGAGTTTCGCTATCCCGGTCCCAAGCCGCGCTCGCGCGAATCGGCGATCTTTATGCTCTGCGACGGCGTCGAAGGCGCGGTCCGCGCGCTTCAGGATCCGACGCCGGGGCGCATCGAAAACGTCGTTCACGAGATTGCCATGGCCCGACTGATGGACGGCCAGTTCGACGACTGCGATATCACGCTCAAGGAACTGGCGCGCGTCGAACAGAGCATCGTGAAGAGCCTGCAAGCGTTTCATCACGGGCGCATCGCCTACCCGCGCGGGCCGGAAGAGCCTGTCGGTCCCGTCATACGAAGCGCATGACACAGCGCAAGACGCGAAAGGTCTCTCAGCGTCGTACTCGCTCGGGGTCTTCGATTTTGGTCGAAGTTTCCGGATGCGAGGAAGGGCTACGGCGGCTTATTCGACGCGCGGCCAAAGCGGCGCTGGGTGCGGAAGGCGTCGGCGCCGGACGACTGGACGTCGCGGTGGTCGACAATCGCGAAATGCGACGTCTACACGGGCGCTGGATGGGAGTAGCGACTGCGACGGACGTGTTGACGTTTGATTTGAAAAGTCGAAACGTCGCAAAGTCGAAACGCCGAAATGTGGACGGGCAGATTGTTGTTTGTGAGTCTGTTGCGCGGCGGCGCGCCCGGGAAGACCGGCGAGATTGGCGGGATGAATTGCTTCTTTACGTCGTTCACGGTTGCCTGCACTTGTGCGGTTATGATGATCGGCGCGCCCGCGATGCGGCCCGGATGCATCGTCGTGAGGACGAAATTCTCACGCGGATGGGGCGCGGCCCGGTCTTTTACAGTTCGCGTTCGGATCGCTGACGTGTTGTTATGACTCTCGCCTCGCTTCTCATTCTCTGGACCCTGGTGACGCTCTTTGCGGGGACGGCGGCCATCGCCGTTCACGTCGCTTCGCGGAGCCGATTGGCCGAAGCGCTGGAGCGATTGGGGCGGCCCCAGCGGTTGGAGGTCTTCGACGCCCATCAACACGAGTACGCTCTGACCGGCCTGATCTACCGGCAACTCGGCATCGTTCTGTTCGTCATTACGCTCACGGTCTATCTGCCGGCGCGTCACGCGTGGTACTGGCAGCCGTTGCAAGTGTTGGTCATGTCCGCGGCATGGTTTCTGGTCTTCGGCGTGGCCATTCCCGCCGCCTGGGCGCGCTACACCGGCGATCGCTACCTCGCTCGCTTCCTTCCGCTGATGGAGCTGACCCGGCTGATCACGTCGCCGGTCCTCCTGATGATTCGTCTGATCGACGAGATCGTCCGGCGTCTGGCAGGCGTTCCTCGAAGCTCGTCCAGCGCGCCGGAGCAGGTCGAGCAGGAAATCCTCGACGCCCTGAGCGAAGGCGAGAGCCGCGGCGACGTGAACGAACAGGAGAAGGAGATGATCCGCTCGGTGATCAATCTCGACGAGACAGCGGTCGGCGAGATCATGACGCCGCGGACGGACATCGTCGCCGTCGAACACGGCGCGAACTACACCGAGGTGCTGGACATGGTCCGCCATGCGGGCCATTCGCGGATCCCCGTATACGAAGAGACGATCGACCACGTCATCGGCGTCCTGTATGCGAAAGACCTTCTCAACGTGGACCGGCCGGAGGCGTTTTGTCTTCGCGACAGGATGCGGACGGTCCTGTTCGTCCCCGAAACCAAGGACGTCGCGTCGTGTCTGCGGGAGTTCCAAACGGGCCGCGTGCATATCGCGATCGTGCTCGACGAATACGGCGGCACGTCCGGGCTCGTCACGATCGAAGACCTCCTGGAGGAGTTGGTCGGGGAGATCGTCGACGAGCACGACGAGTTGCCCGCCCCGCCGATTCGTAAGATCGATGCGCATACGGCGGACGTGGATGCGCGGGTTCACATCGAAGAGGTGAACCAGGCGTTGGAGCTGTCGCTGCCGACCGACGAGGCGTACGACACGATCGGCGGATTCGTGCTCAGCCGGCTGGGGCGCATCCCGGCGTCCGGCGAGTGTCTCACGGAGGATGGCGTGAAGATCGAAGTGCTGGAGGCCAAACCCCGGTCGATCCAGCGTCTTCGGCTCTACGTTCACGACGGCCCCCAGGCCCCCTAGCCCATGTCGCTCTTCTCGGATATCGCCGTCGTCCTTCGCCGACTCGACTTTAGCGAGACTTCGCAGGTGCTCGTGCTCCTGACGCGCGAGCATGGACAACAGCGGCTGATCGCCAAGGGCATCAAGCGATCGACGAAGACCCGGGCATCCGTTGGGATCGACCTGCTCGAAGTGGGGCGATTGGTGTTTTCGCGCTGGCCCGGCAAGGAAGACACCCTCGCCACGCTGACCGAGTGGCGGCAGGAGGAGACTTTTCCGCATCTGCGGCAGGACCTTACCCGCAATTACGCCGCGCAATATGCCGCCGAAGTGACGTCGCACTTGATGGAGGTCCACGATCCGCATCCGGAATTGTTTGACGGCCTCTGTCATTTTTTTCGCGCGCTCAAGGATGGGCAACCGATCGGTTTGCTGGCTCGCTATCTATGGTTCATGTTGACTCAGATCGGGTTGCGGCCGGAATTGTCGCGCTGCATGGGCTGCGGCCGCTCGGTCGAGAAGGACGCAACGCTGTATTTCAGCTCGCACCAGGGTGGAGCGATCTGCCGCGACTGCGAGCCGTCGGCGGTGGAGAAACGACGAATCAGCGGCGCGTTGGCGCGGGCGCTGTCGGTCGTCGGCTCGCCGCATCCGTTGGACGCGACCCAGTTGGCCCGAGAGGCTTTCGATTTGCTCGACTATCACCTTACGGAATTGCTCTCACACCCGCCGAAGCTCTCGGCGGCGTTGCGATCAGTGTTAACGTAGGGCGTGCTTCGCACGCCGTCATGGCATCGGTGGGCAAAGCCCGCCCTACGCGCGGCGATGAAGGATGAACTCGGCGGCGGCGATCAGGCTTTGGCGCGCGTCGGTGATCGGCAGGTTGGAGAGATGCTGTAGGGCGGATTGGACGTAGGAGCGGGCCGTGTCCATCGCATAGTCCATGGCGTCCGAGCCGGCGAGGATCCTTCGCACGCGTTCGCATTTGTTGGGGTCGCCGTTGGAGAGCGCGTCGATCAATCGGCGGCGGCTTGATTCATCGGCGCGGTCGCGGAAACGGATCGCCGGCAGAGTCCATTTGCCCAGCTCGGTGTCGCGGCCGACGGTCTTGCCGAGTTCGTTCTCCGTGCCGGTCAGATCGAGCAAGTCGTCAACGATTTGGAAGGCCATGCCCAGATCGACGCCGAAGGCCGCCATGCGATGGACGGTTTCGCGGTCAGCGCCTGCCGCCGCCGCGCCCAGTTCGCAGCACACGCCGGTCAGCGCGGCCGTCTTGCGGCGGATGATCTCCAGGTATTGCATCTCGGTGAGGGCCGCGTCGCCGCGATGCTCGATCTGCATGAGTTCGCCTTCGCAAACCGTATTGGTCACGCCGGCGATCCGCCGGGCGAATTCGACCGAGCCCAAACTCGTACACAAGTGATAAGCATGGGAGATGAGATAGTCGCCGAGGAGGACGGCGCCTTCATTGCCGACGAGGCGGTTGACCGTCGGGCCGCGCCGGCGGACGTCGGCCTCGTCCAGGACATCGTCGTGTACGAGCGTCGCCATGTGGACCATTTCGACGACGGCGGCGAGGACGATGTGCTCGCCGCGGATGTCTCCGACCGCTTTCGCGGAAAGCAAGAGCAACTTGGGGCGGAGCAATTTGCCGCGATACCGTCGAACCTGATCCACCAGCCGCTCAACGAACGGCAGGTCGCAGCGCAGCTCCTCGTCGAAGGTCTTGATGACCTGTTCGAGAGTCGCGGCCACGGGACCGGCCAGATCCAGCGAGGTTTTGAATACGGCGGTTTCCATAAGCGAATACTCAGCATATTAGAGCGAGCGACCGCGTGCCGACAACGCCCGTCGGATGTTTTCACAAGTTTTGAAAAACAGGGATGGCACGGTCTCGCCGAAGGCGAGGCCGTGTCTACCGCCAATATCCACGGCCTCGCGGCGCGAGACCGTGCCACCCCATTGCTAATGGCTTTTGCGCTTGGTCTTGACCACACGCGGTGTGGGCGAGCGTCGCCAGGGTCCCGATCGGCCGCCGGACTTTTCTTCGAGTTGGACCGGCCCGATGACGATGCCGCGATCGACGGCCTTGCACATGTCGTAGATGGTGAGGGCGGCGATGGCCGCCGCGACGAGGGCTTCCATCTCCACGCCGGTCCGCGCCGCCACCGCCGCTTCCGCGCGGATGTGGATGCGCTTCGGCGGGCGAGCTTGTATCCGCACATCGACATGGTCGATCGGCAGGGGGTGACACAGCGGGATAAGCCGCGAGGTCTCTTTGGCGGCCTGAATGCCGGCGAGCCGCGCGACGGCGAAGACGTCGCCCTTGGGCACGCCGCCTTTTTGGATGAGCGACATTGTTTTGGGGCTGACTCGCACTTCGGCGGTCGCGACGGCGCGGCGCTGAGTGACGGCCTTGGCGGAGACGTTCACCATTCGCGCCGCGCCTATGCGGTCCAGGTGGGTGAGTTTTTTATGCTTTTTTGCGGCCATTCTCGTACGGACCCTCACCCCGGCCCTCTCCCTAAGAGGGAGTTAAGCCAACTCCTCGGCGAATTCAAACGGCTTGCGGGCGATTTCGATCGGCCGTCGCCGGGCGACGTCGATCAAGAGCCCGATCGAGAGATAGTTCGCTACGAGCGCGCTGCCTCCCATGCTGACAAACGGCAGCGTCATTCCCGTAATGGGCGTCAGCCCGATCGTCATTCCGATATTGATGACGGCCTGCGCGAGGACGAGCGCGCAGACCCCGACGGCCAATAGCCGCCCGAGCGGGTCCACGGTCATCGACGCGATCGTGAGTCCCGCCGCGATGAGGACCAGGTAGGCGAGGACGACCGCCAAGCAGCCGAGAAAGCCCCATTGATGGCCGATGACGGCGAAGATGAAATCGTTGTGCTCCTCGGGCAGAAGATCGTGTTGAAAAAAAGCGCCTTCGGTCAGCCCGCGGCCCATCGCTTGTCCGCTGCCCAGGGCGATTTTCGATTGACTGAGTTGATAACCGGCGGCGAGTCGCCAGCGATCGTCGTCGTCATCCTGGCGAACGAGCGACGTGATCCGATCTCGCTGGTAGGGGCTCATCAAGGGCGAGAAATAAAACGCCGGCG
>CAYMXF010000240.1:0-5366 GCA_964393935.1 uncultured Planctomycetaceae bacterium | reverse complement strand
ACGTGGACATCTGCGAATCCGTCCAGCGCGGCCTCGGCAGCCGCGCCTACGTCGCCGGCCGCCTCAGCGTCCGCCGAGAAACGGGCGAACATTTGTTTCATCGCCTATTGCACGCGGACCTAAAGGCCGGTTTGGATTAACGGGAGGAAAATGGCCGTGGCTAATGACCCAGCCAATTCCGCCTCCGCTTCGATTCAAACCGATTTGCATTGCATCAGTTGCGACTACAACCTCAAGACGCTGCCGTTCAGCGGCGTTTGTCCCGAGTGCGGAACGGCGGTCCGAAAATCCGTGGGAGCCTATCAGCACGGCGGATTCGTGCATGCAGGGGACGCGGTCAGAACCCGACGGTCGCTGACCCTGATCTCTGGGGCGTTTGCTTCCGTTTTCCTCATTCTGCTCGTCAGCCCGTTTAGAGAGCTGACCTCCGATAGCGTCAACTCCCTGAGCACCACCAGCTTGTTAGCGTTGTCACTCTATTTTTGGGGGGATCGCGCGGCGGTATGCCTGATGATCCTTGCTTCTTGCATCATGTCCCGCATCTTGTCATCGCTCAGCTCGAACGGAGCGGTAAGGGATGCTCAGAGCATGAGGCGTCGAGTATTTTGGTTTACGGGCATAGTATCGGCGATACTGTTAACCACTGCAATCTGTACCGATTATTCCTTGTGGCGGATGGGCAGCAGAGCCACTACTGCTTCACTTGGTGCCGTAGCTGCTGTTCGGCTGTATTGGTTCGGGCATTGGGGCCAATCAGTTTTCCAACCACTCGCGCTGACAGGAGTGTCCGCTTCAACCACTCTTCTTTGTTCACACATCGCATTGCGCTCCAACAACACGCCGCTCGCGCGACGTTACGTATTCGCGGGCCTCGTCGTCGGTATCACACTGATGCTCTGTGCGGTCGCGGAAGGGATCATCGCAGTCGCAGCGCTTGTCATTACGGCGAATGGCCCCCGCCGAATCCACGAAGTTTACTTGATCAATCCGTGTCAGGCGATTTCGACGCTTGCGATGGGCCTATCCGCGGTCATGGTGTGGCTGTTTTCACGTACCCTGCGCCCGATCAAGGCGACCACGTTATCCATGCCCTCCGCTGATTCAATCGATACGGTTCCACATGTCTTGGGCATAGCAAACGTAACGGTGTGGCAGGTCATTTCGGCGTTGATACTAGCGGCTCTTACAGCCATAGCTTCTCTCGACCTTCTTGGCCCCATGGCCCAGTACCTGGCTGGTTGGATCGCCTTAGCTCTGGTGATCATTGTCTTCGGCACTGAAATATTAATAGACATACGGCCGAGCAGGCTTTCCAGCGCGGGCGCGAACGCGGGGCATGCCTTGAAGATATTACGGAACATTCGAATCGGCGTTTTTGGTGCCTTCCTTGCAATGGCCGGCCTCGAATTCATCACTCCGTATCAACTTCTAGAACGCCTTGGTATCTTGATCCTTGCAACAGTCTTTGTCCTGTACGTCGGCGTCACACACCGGATGCTCGTCCGATTACGCAGTATTCTCCGCGACATCGAATCGCCACCAGTCAACTGGTACGAACCGCATGGTGCAGCCGCCTTCGGCGGGCTAACGCTTCTCTACCACGTTCTAATGAACGCCGGCCGCAGTTTCCCGGCTGGTCCCACTGAAGTCATAACGAACATTAAGGGCCTCGTCGGCTACATGATGAACGCTGTGGCAATTTGGGCGCTTGCAGCACTTGTCTTGAACGCGCTTCGGCTTCGACGTGAAGCGACTGTGAGAGTGGCGAGCATGCCGATTGCGAGCACCCCCATCGCTTCATAATTCTTGATTTTCTGTTATGAGAACACTTGGGTGCCGGGGCCAATTATCCAACACCTGCGTTCCGATATGCCTCCTCACTGAACCCCACCAACAATGTCTTACCGACCCGCACCGTCGGCGCTCGCAGATTCCCCGTCGGTCCGAGGATCGCCTTCAATAGTTCCGCATCGCTCGGCGGCTTCTTCATGTCGAACGTGACGGTCGATTTGCCTTTGGCGACGATGACCTTCGCCGCCGACTTCGCCAGCTTGAGCGCCTCGGCCCGCCCCAGCCGCACCTTCTTCGCATCGACGACCTCCGCCGGCTCGATCTTGTTCTTCGCAAGGAACCCTTGCGACCGACCGCACGAGGTTCACCCCTTGCGGTGATAATACCAATCAACTCGCTTGGTCACACCAAAGCCTCCAGGGCCGTCACTTTCCCCAAATCCGCAATCCGCAATCCACAATGGCTTCTATTCTACCTTCGCAATACCTTCCGTTACAATCGCCTCATGTTTGAATTCATCGACCTGCCCGACCGCGTCACCATCGGCCAAGACGTCTACATCGCCCAGACGGCCTACGTCGGCGGCGAGGTGACGCTCGGCGACCGCTGCACGATCATGCACCACGTCGTCATCCGTGGCGACGTCTCCGCCATCCGCATCGGCGCGCGCTGCAACGTCCAGGACGCGACGATCATCCACACCAACCGCGGCGTCCCGCTCGACATCGCCGCCGACGTGGCCATCGGCCACCGCGCGATCGTCCACTGCCGAAGCGTCGGCCCCGGCACGCTCATCGGCATGGGCTCGATCATCCTCGACGACTGCGAGATCGGCGCAGGCTGCATCATCGCCGCCGGCTCCGTCCTACCGCCGAAAACGATGGTGCCCGACGGCAAGCTCGTCATGGGCGTACCCGGCAAAGTCGTGCGCGACGTGAAAGAAGAAGAGCGGCTCTACATCCGCGAGGTGATCGAGAGTTACCTGCACCTCGGGCGGCTGCATGCGGCAGGCAAGTACCCGAATCATGCGCATCATTCGGCGTAGAACCGTATGAAAGAGAATCCATCAAAGCCGTACCGCGTTGACGATCGACACGCCCTAAAGGCATCGCTACTTATCTTTGGTTCTTTCCTGTTGGGTTATAACCTGGCCAACATCGTTCATGAGTTTGGGCATGCCTTCAGTTCAGTCCTCTGCGGGGGACGCTCATTTACCATCAGTTCACACCCGTTCACTTGGTCATACGCCCACTCAGTTGGCGGTGGTGGCGCACTATTTAGCTGGGGTGGATTTCTTTGGTCCGACGTCTTGGCCTTCGTGGTGTTTTCCGCGCTGTATGGACTCCGCAGGCCCAGTCTTTTTCCCATCCTTTTTTGGTGCAGCCTCGCCCTTCTCGTGAACGGCATCTATTTCGCAGCAGGCTCGCTTATCGGCGTCGGCGATCCCAGCAGCCTTGTTTTCTACGGCTACGGCCCCTTTCTTCTCTCGGGAATTGGTATGTTGTCGCTGATGATTGGCGGCAGTTTCGCCGTGGCTTCCATTGGCTCCCTCGGGGTGCATCGTCCAATCTTTTCACGAACGGTGACTACTTGTGTCGTTAGCTTTCCTGTTCTTGTGTACCTCTCGGCGATCCTCATCTATACGTGGCGCTGGAACAGCAACGAAATTGGAGTATGGGGCGCCTTTGCGGCGGTTGGCGCCGCAGCCTCATATGCTCTGAGCGTGCTCGTGTATTACGTAGGCGCCCGATTTACTCGAAAGGTTCGAGTTCCGATCACGTGGAAGCTGGTTATTGCAACAAACGCTGCCGGCGTTGCAATCATCATTGCACAACTCACGATACTGTCCGAAGAACGTGGCGGGCTGAGAATAGGACCGTGGTGATGACGATCAAGTTCGCCTATTGCCGCACGACAATAATCTCCAGAACGGCAGGCGTAACCATGAAGGCATGTGGGCCCGCCTCGACCTCCTCAAGGGCTTGAGAGATTCCCTCCGCTTGCTCGGCGGTCAGGTGCCCCAGTTTCAAGAGCCGCTGCCGATTGACGTGGATAAATGTCCGCAGCCACTGCCAAACAAAGTTGGTCGGCGGGACGATGTCGACGATCGGCCGCATCTCCTTGATCTCAAACCGGAGTTCGCCCAGCCAGACGGACAGTTCCAACGCGATGTCCGGCTCGCCGCCGTCGGCGCGCCAGCTCTTCATAACCGCCTGCACGAACTGCTCGATCCGCGCGGACCGCGGCGTGACTCTCCACGTCGAGTAATCGAAGTATTCGTGCAGAACCAGCACGCCGCCCGGCTTGAGCGCGGCGCGGACCCTTTCGAGAACACGCCGCGGGTTCTTCACGAAGGCGAAAACCCATCGGCACCAAGCGCCGTCGGCCGCTGACTCAGGCAAATCCGCCCGATCGAGATCAGCCTCCGTCGTCTCGATATTTCCAAGCCCGCGCTGGCTGCACGTCGCCTGAAGAAAATCGAGGAACCGCCGTGAGCCGTCCACCGCGATGACCCGGCCGGTCGGCCCGACGATGCCGGCGAGATCGAATGAGGCATGGCCGGGCCCGCACCCGATGTCCATAAGCGTTTGCCCGACGCTGAATCCCGCCCGCCGCCACGCATCGAGCGCCCGTGGCCTCCACACTCGATGTTGCAGGGCCAGGCGCGAAATCTCCTCGTCATCGGTGCCGAGCACATAATCCCGGTTCTGGTTCGTCTGCTGCATGGCGTCCTCTCGAATCTGTGCCTTTGAGCTTCGTACAAAATGACGAGTATGGGCCTCCGCCCCTGATTCAGAACCCCGCACGCGAGTGCGGGCCGTGGAGCGCTAAATCTGGAGTCCGTCGCCGGCTCGCGTCGCAGCGCCACCCTGCCCGGCCTTGCGGCCGGGGTTCTGATCCGAATGCCGGTCATTCCGGTAGAGCTTCTTATTCTCGAACAGCGTTGCATGATAGGACGACGCGGGAAGATGGCTCCACCGATTATTGGACACGGAATTCGATTTCATTCCCTCCCCTTACGAAGGGGAGGGGTAGGGTGGGGTTCATGCGTTTTGATTTCGATGTCTGGACTTACGTCAACGTTCAAAAGGCCCGTGCAATTGCCCGATGTTGATCTGAACCGGCGCACCCGGCACACTTTCCGTCGCGCGAAGCGCCGCCGAATCCGGCCGTTCGTAATCCGCCAACTCCGACTTCACCGGCACGGTCACTTCCAGCCAGGTGCAATCTTCTTGCGTCCGCAGCTTTGCCTTTTCCAACCCCGCCGGCAATACAACGACCTCGCCGCGACCGAATGTCTCCGCGCCGCCCTTCCCGTACGAAATCTCGCCGGTGCCTTCCAGAACGATCCAACACACCAACTCGGCGTAGGGAATCTCCTGCTCCATGCCCCCGGAAAACCGCACTCGCTCGATGATGAACCGCGGACAGGCAACCAGCCGCGTCACCGTCGTGAATAGGCTCGTCAGATGCGAACGTTTTTCACACGACGCCCAATCGCCCGCCTGGCGTACGCATGCGAGCCCCTCCTCCACATGTAATCCGGCGTCCTCTGGCGGCCGCGTTCGTCCCCA
>CAYMXF010000239.1:0-5402 GCA_964393935.1 uncultured Planctomycetaceae bacterium | reverse complement strand
CTTATTGCCGTGGGATTCGTCGTCGGGCGATGGGTGGAAAGTTGGTTCCACGCCGAGAGCGGAGGTCCGCCGGTGCGAATCGTGCCGGCGGAGCGCGCGCCGGACGTCCGACAGGGGCTCGGCGCGATCGCCATTGTTTCGCTGATTGCGTGGGTCTTGGTGGCCTACACGATGGGCGGTGAGGAAATCCCTCTGCTCAAGGGGCAGATTCTTTTTTCGGTCGCCTTGGCCTTCATGGTGGGGGCGATGGTGGCGGGCTGGCTTTTTCGGCTGAACTCGCAGGTGTGGCTGCTCGTCGCCATCGCGCTTGTCGCGACAGGGGCCTATCTCTTCGCGGGGCCGGATTCCGAGACGCTCGAAGCGGCGAGGAAGGCGGGGACGTACGTGACACTTCGGCCGATCGTCCGGCCGTTGCCGATCGAGTACGCCTCGATGGGAGCGGTCGGCGCGCTTTTGGAACAGGACGCGGCGAACTTCCTGCGGAGCCTGTTCGGACTCCAGCCGATTGACGGGACGGAGGCGGAATGATGAACCAAGAATCTCCGTCGATCTGGACGCGACGAGGATTCCTGCAATCGTCCGTCGGGGCCGTTGCCGCCGGGGCGCTGGCGCAATCGACCATCGCGCAAGACAAGGTTTTGTTTTCACCTCCGGGCGAACTTCTATCACAACCTTTCGTGATTTCCAGCGCTAATGGACTCAAGGCCATTGAAAAGGCGATGGAACTGTTGAAGGAAAAGAAAGACCCGCTCGATGCCGTGATCGCTGCCGTCAACGTCGTCGAAGACGACCCCAACGATCACTCCGTCGGGCTCGGGGGATTGCCGAACGAAGACGGCGTCGTTGAACTCGACGCCTCCGTCATGCACGGCCCGACCCACAAGGCCGGCGCGGTCGCGGCGCTTCGAAACATCAAGAACCCGTCGAAAGTCGCGCGGTTGGTCATGGAACGGACCGATCATGTGCTTCTCGTCGGCGAAGGCGCGCTCCGCTTCGCCAAGGCCCACGGCTTCAAGGAAGAAGAACTACTGACGGACGAGGCACGGAAGATTTGGCTCAGGTGGAAGGAAAACCGGTCGCACGATGACGACTGGTTGTCGCCGGAAGAGGAGGGCGCGACGAGTCAACCGGCTGCCGGCGCGCGGGGGCGGGAGGCGATTCAGCACACCTGGGGCACCATCAACTGCTGTGCGGTCGATGCGAACAACAATTTCGCCGGCGTGACGACGACGAGCGGGTTGTCGTACAAGATTCCCGGCCGCGTGGGTGATTCGCCGATCATCGGCGCGGGTCTCTATGTGGACAATCAGTTCGGCGCGGCCGGATCGACGGGACGGGGCGAAGCCAACCTGCAGAATTGTTCCGCGTTTTTGATCGTCGAGATGTTGCGCAGGGGTGCCAATCCGGAATACGCGTGCATGGAGGCCATGAAGAGGGTGGCCGACCATACGGAGTCGCGGCTGCGCAATAAAGATGGCCGGCCGAATTTCGATCTGAAGTTCTACGTCATCGATAAGCTGAGACGACATGCGGGAGCATCAATGTATTCGGGAGGAAAGTACGCGGTTCACGACGGCACCACGGCGAAGCTCGTGGATTGCGCTTATCTTTATAAGAAGTCGTAGGGCGGGCGCTGCCCGCCGCGGTCTTGCACGTTTCGATGAGCGGCGGGTGGAACCCGCCCTACTCATTTCTTCATCGCCCAATCTTTGAGGTGCGACGCGAGCAGTTCGGGCTTGCGTTCTTTGAGGATGTGCGCGGCGGTCGTCTCCTGGACCTTCAAATTCTTCATCGCCGTCGCTACGCGGACCCACAGCTTGTCGCGCTTCTCATCGGTTTCGGCGAGGTAGAGTTCACTGACCAATTCGCCCAACTTGGCGAGCATGATCGAATCGCGGTTGTCGTAGTAGCGATCGACGACCTTACGTTGATAGTGTGATAAATCCGCCATCGCATCACGCACTTTGCTGGGGGCTGGGGCGGCGGCGGGGGGGCAGCGCGGCGCCGTCGACCCGGCCGAAGATCATTCGTCCGGCGGACGTTTGCAGGACGCTGCTGACCGAGACGTCGATGATCTCACCGATGTGTGCGCGGCCCTGCTCGACGACGACCATCGTCCCGTCGTCCAAATAGCCGATGCCTTGGCCCGGCTCCTCGCCGGGTTTGATGATCTTCACGGTCATCGCCTCGCCGGGCAGGACCACGGGCTTGAGCGCGCCGGCAAGATCGTTGATGTTGATGATCTGCACGCCCCTGACCTTCGCGACCTTGTTGAGGTTGTAGTCGTTCGTGGCGACGCGGCCGTTGACGATTTGGGCATAGGCGAGCAGCTTGAGGTCGACGCCTTCTGTCGCGTCGGGGCCGGTCAAGTGGGCGTCGGTGATCTCGACTTCGATGTTAGTGTTGCTTTGGAGGCGGTTGAGGATGTCCAGACCCCGCCGGCCGCGGGTGCGTTTGAGCTTGTCGCCGGAATCCGCGACCATTTGCAATTCTTGCAGGACAAAGCGAGGCACGATGAGCTTCTGGTCGATGATGCCGGTCTCGCAGATGTCGGCGATCCGGCCGTCGATGATGACGGAGGTGTCGAGGATGACCGGCCGCTGGCCTTTGATCTGTTTGGCGAACTCGACGTAAGGGATGACGAAGCGGACGTCGTCCTTGGTCTGGAGGATGAAGCTCACGCACAGGTAGCAGGTGATGATGCCGAGCAGAACCTTGGTGATGGCGATGGCGGCCTGATCTTTTCCATCGATGGGGGCGAGGTCCGGCTTAAAGGCCCAGACCAGCAAGTCCAGAACCAGCGTGAGACCGTACGTAACAAGGAGGCCGACGGTGAGCCCGAAGAAGACGCCGGCCAGTGCCTGAAGTGATTTCCGCGAAATCATCGAGTCGACGGCGATGACCAGGGCGGAGAGGACGACGGCGCCGAGGATCAGGAGGGTGCGGGATTCGCCGAGGAGTTCGCCTTTTTCGGCGTAGGACATCCCGACGGCGAGCAGGGCGAGGACGAGAAACGTGCGGAGGAAGTATTGCAGCAACATGACGGGGCTCCCAATGGATGATTCGTATACTTGGGACTCTTGGCGAGCCTGGCGTCCGGAAAACCAGCGCGGCGGGCCTTGCCGCGAATAAACGAGAACGATGAACGGCCCAGGACGCTACCCGGCTCGGCCGAATGACGCCGTAGTATAGCCTCGAAAGGTCAAAACGCCGAGGCGTCGAAAAACACGCTACAAAAAGGGTCGATGGGACTAGGAATTGGGGAACTCGGTGGGCGAGCCCGGTGGCTCATTCGCCGGAGCGAAGGTCGCTTTACGACGCCACCTGGATGATCCCGAGTACCAAGTCGACGACGGCGTAGATAATGGCGAACACGCCACCGACGTCGGAGTCGCCTTCGTGGCACCCGACGATTCCAACCAGCAGCAAAGCGGCCGTCACCACCAGCCATCGCCGATGCGTGTCCATTTTCATGATGCGAACTCCACGCGCGGCCAATCCCCCTATTGCATCTCAAAGGATGCCCCCGCAATAGTATAGACACAAGACGGATCGATGGGTTAGGCGGCGGCCGGCGGCACCGGTGTGAGCGGCCTGACCAGCACCGAGTCGCCTTGGGCGGAACAGCGGCCGGCGGCGGTCCGCTGCTGGGAGAGATTCATGACGGCGTTGGCCCCAAGTCGGCCCGCAGCGGCCTTCAAGGCGAGCAGGGCCTCTTCCGAGGTGCGATAGCCTTCGACGAATACCGTCTCGATCTGGCGGACGATTTCATAACCGGCGATGCGATCGCTGGAACTCGTGGCGATGATTTTCAAAACGTCCTCGCGCTGCCGGGAGATTTCAGCTTCGGAGAGACCGCCGTATCGTGCCAGCTTAGGATGAAGCGGCGCGGCCCGTCGACGACGGCGAAGGGCCGCCCCCATGCGGCCCAGAACGATGACGATGAGCAGAAAGGCCGTCGCGACGCCGGCGATCGTCCAGCGGTTTGCTTCGAGCCACGGGAAGGGATCCATGCGGCGGATTGTAGCGTGGGGCACGGTCGATGGAGCATCGCCCTTGCGGTCCGTCTTATCGGCCTCGCGGCGCTCGCCCCCTCCGCCGATAAGGGCGTTCGTTCGCCGAGCAGAACGACGATGGCGGTTGAAGCGTCGCGTCGGCGGGTGGCACGGTCTCGCGCAGCGAGGCCGTAGTTATTCGTCGGTTGACGAACGTGCGATTGACTCACGCCGAAGACGGTGCGTATCACTAGTGGGTGTTCGGCGGCGCCGCGCGGCGATCGATCCAGTTAGCTCCTTTCTTGACTACGCGGGTCCCGCCGGCTCACCGTTAGCAAGACCCCCCGCAAGGTTGGGCGCCCAGCCCAACCCTCAATGCCCCGCTGTGGTCGAGTGCCCACTCGGCCGCGGCAACATGGCGCTGCGCCGGCGAGCCCACGCTCGTGGCGCGGCGTCATTGTTTTTTTGTAGAGCAGCCGCCCTCGGCTGCTTTCAACGCATTCTTCAGTTCAAGTTGACATTTCGCCGGAGGCGGCCTCATACTCCCTTGCGTCACGAGACCGCCCCCATCGTCTAGTGGACTAGGACACCGGCTTTTCATGCCGGCGACAGGGGTTCGAATCCCCTTGGGGGTAGTTTTCCCTCGTTTTCACCGACGCCGCTGCAAACCAATTCAGCGTCGTCGTTTGCGCCGCTATCTATCGAGCCGTCAAGGTCTTGCGTGTCGTCGTCACGGCACTCCGGCCGCGCATTGTCGGGAATCGCCGCGCACCGTCGGGCGCTGTGATTCGGTAAGCTATTCGGTAAGCTCGATAAGCAGACAGGCGCACGATCCGTCCCCGTTGCCGATGCACACTCACGCGCGGCCAGTCCAAGGTCGGGCAGCATGTCCACGGCCTCGGAGTCCGCCCCGCGCACGCTCATGGCGTACACGTCGGCCGTCATCTGGATCGTTGAATGGCGGAGTAGGTCTTTCGCCGTCCGCACGTCCACGCCCGCCCGTAGCAACATCGTGGCGAAACTCTTGCGTAGGCTGTGAAAGTCCGCCACTCGGCCCGCGTCGTCGCCGTAAGGGATGCCCGCCGCGTCCAGGTCCGCCCGAAACATGACGACGATCTTCTCAGGCCGTGGTAAGGCGAACGCCGCCGCCAGGGGCGTCTTGCCCGCAAGGTAGGCCCGCAGTCCGTCCGCCGTCGTCGGGCGCAATGGCAACGTCGCCCGCTTGCGATTCTTGGCGTCTTTCGCTTCCACCGTCACGGTCCGGCCGTCCAGGTCGAAACTCGCCCGCGTCAAGCTGCGCAGCTCGCCCGCCCGGATGCCCGACTCCGCCGCCAACCTGTAGAGCCAATACCGATCCTCGCCGGTCAGGCCGTGGCTATCCGGCCCGCTGCGCGTTTTCGTGAACAA
>CAYMXF010000238.1:0-5414 GCA_964393935.1 uncultured Planctomycetaceae bacterium | reverse complement strand
ATCAACCTTTTCGACAGCATCTGGCTGGGCATCTTCTGGATCGCGGCGATCATTCTCTATGCCGCGATCGGCTCGGCCGTGCCGGTCTTTCGTCAGGAATTCGAATTGACGGAGTTTCAGTATTTCAATCACTGGATCTTCGTCACGTTGATCTGTCTTTTTTGCGTCACGCTCGTGACCACGACGCTGCGCCGGATCAAGTTCAATCTCCGAAATCTCGGCGTCCTCACGGTCCATACCGGCTTGCTCACGCTCTGCGCAGGGAGCATCGTCTACTTCGGCCGGAAGATTGAAGGCGACGTGTGGCTCGATGCGCCGGCCATTCACGTCATCTCGGTCGATCGCTTCAAGACCGACCCCGAGCGCGCCAAGATCGGCCAGGTCGTCGCCGTCGAAGGCCGGGTCTGGGAGACGACGATGCCGGCCCTCGGCGGTCACCACCGAATCGAGGTGACCTCCGTCAGCCACCAGGGTCTCGTCACCGCGGAGCGCGTCACGCTCAAGGCGACCGTCGGCGACGGGCCCGAGCAGACCATCGAGCTGGATCAATCCAAGCAAGGCGGCGCCTTCGCGAAGCTCGGTGACAAGCTCGCCCTGGCGCTCGCGCCGGCCAACGTCGCCGATTCTTTCTACGATGAATCCACCCCTGTCCTCGTCGTCGAGAACCGCGGCCATCAGGAGACGTTCGAACTGCCGGGCCTGCCGTATTACAAGGAACGCTTCTTGCCGGCTGATGGGCAGGTGCTCGACACCGCTGGACAGCCCGTCGAGTCCGACCGCCAATTGGCTTTGCACCCGTTCGAATATTGGCGGATGCCGATCTCGCTCAGCGATCCGGACCGCGCCATCAGCACGGACTGGCCCGTCGAGATGGAGATCGACGGCTATCTGCCCTATGCCAAGCTCGAACCGCGGCCCGTCCCCGGTGGAGATCAGGTGATGCCGATTGCCCGTGTGAGCCTGTCGCTTCCCCAGGCCGGCGCTTCGGTATCGGAATGGCTCATCGCCCGGATGCCCGATCGCTCGATGATCGAGATGCCCGGCGGGCCGATGGCCGAGTTCGTATGGATCGACGACAAAAAGGACATCGATCCGGAGTGGACCCAGCCGGTCGCCGGCCGCCACGTCCTGGAAGTGTTCATCAAGGACAAGAACATCCGGCGCAGCTACGACGTGGCCGAAGGGGCGACCGTCAAGGTCGAAGGGACGGATTACACGCTCAAAGTCGAGCAATTGCAGTCGAGTTGGCCGCTGATGAGCGCCGGATTCCAAAACGCGCGGACGCCGATCGCGCTCGTTTGGGTCGAAGGACTTACGCAAAAGTTTCAGCGCTCCGTCCTCGATCGATATCCCGCGCTGAATCAAGATCGCGATCGGCAGGGCAAGCGGATCGATCCGAACAAGGCAATCGTCGATGAAAACATCGAACTGCGCTATACCGACGCGTCGCGCGACCGCTACCGGATCGTCGCGGGCCGGTTCCTCTCGCCGACGTTGATCCACACGGCGCCTGGGGGCAAGCGGACCGTCAAGCCGCTGGCCGCGAGCGCGATCGAACGCTCCGAGAGCGGCGCGACCTTCGCATGGGCCGATTACATCGTGAACCCGAAGTTCGAAAGTCATGCCTCCGTCATTCCCGAACGCTACCGGCGTCCGTTGGGCAGCGTTCGTCGGGGCGAGTCGGCGATCCGCGTCCATCTCCGCTCGACCAAAGGGGGTTGGGAGCGACGCCTCTGGGTGCCGTTCAGCAGCTACAATACGTTTCACGACGGTACCGAACCGACGGCGATGGCCGGCGTGCCCGGCCTGGGCGACGTCCGCTTCATTTACGGACGCGCGACCCGCCCGCTTCCGGCCAAGCTCTCGTTGGAATGGTTGCAGACCGACTTTTACCCCGGTCGTCAGCAGCCCAGCGGATGGACGAGCCACTTCCGCAAGCAGGGTTTTGATTCCGATGTCGTGGTGCGCGACAAGGCGTTTCTCAATAACACGGCCCGCGTGGGCGAGTGGACGCTCTTTCAGTCGCAGGCGGCCGGCGACCACGAATCGTGGACCGTGCTCGGCGTCGGCAACCGACAGGGTGTGATGGGCATGCTCGCCGGCTGCGCTTTCATCGCCCTGGGAATGATTTACGCCTTCAGCGTCAAGCCGATCCTGGTCAAACGTGGTAAGCAGGGGTTCGCGAACATGAAGAACAATAATGATGCGGGAGCGGGAGCGGGCCGCGCGCGGACAGACGACTCGTCGCGGCGGCCGGTCGCCGCACAAACGGCCGTCATCGGATTCACCGTACTATTTGGTTTTTCTTCCATTGCCCGATCAGCCCCGATGGATGACAAAGTCCCTGAGTCCGCGCGCTCGCTGGCCGCCATCCAAACGCAGATCGACCTCCAAACGCTGGGGTCGCTCGCGCTCCAGCACAGTTGGCGGTATTCGACCGTGGATTCGTGGGCCCGCGACGCGGTTAAGGGCGTTCATGGGGCCAAGCCGCTCTTCGGGCTGGACCCGATCGCCTCGGCGGTCGAGCTGATGTTCAATGCCGGGGCCTACCACGACCAACCGATCCTCTTCGTCAAAGACGGGGCGCTCCTCAAAGAGTTGACCGCGCATCCGGTCAAGCTGACCGACGAAGAGCAGTCGCGCATCCTCCGCACCGGGATGGTCAGTTTCGATTTTCTTTCGTCGCCATCCGTGGCCGCGCGCATCGAACAACTCTCGATGGATCAGCTCAAGAAGACGGCGATGGACCGGCTGGAGACCTCCCTCGGCTACTACCAGAACATGGGGATGACCTGCACGATCGTTCCCGATCCCCGGGGGCAACATGATACGCCGTGGATTTCCATCGGCGACATCGAGCGCAACGCCGGGAGCCTTCCGCCTTCGATGGGCGGAGGCCCCAACATCTTTTCGGTGTACGCCGATTGGAAGAGGGCCTGGTTGGCCCGCGACGTCGCCGGCATCAACGCAGCGATCAAGCACCTCGATCAATTGCTCCCTACGCTCGCGCCGCACGGTGTCTATCCCTCGCCCGATCAACGCCGCGCCGAGGTCACCTATCGCCGGATCGGCCTGATTCGCTGGGGCTGGATCTGCTACATTATCGCCTTCTTCGTTTCCATTTTCGCCGTCGCGACGCGCTATGGTTGGGTTCGCGTCGTCGGGCTCGTGCTGCTCGTCTCTGCCATCGGCCTCCACGGCGCCGACCTGGCCATGCGTTGGAAGGTCATCGGCCGCATCCCCGTCGCGAACATGTACGAGGCCATCGTGTCCTCCACGTTCGTCGGCGCGATGTTCGGCCTGGTGCTTGAATTCATCTTGAAACGGCGCGTCTTCCTGCTCAGCGCCGCCCTGCTCGGTTTCTTTGCGCTGTCGCTTCCGGAACTACTGCCCAACGTCGTCGATAACAAGCTCGGCGGCATGATGCCCATCCTCGACGACATCATGCTCCGCATTCACACCGTCCTGATTATTTCCAGCTACGCCGTCATCACGCTGGCCTTCGGCGTCGCCAATTGCTATCTCTTCGTCTCCGCCTTTCGAGAACGGTCGCCCCTGGCGCAGGGGACCCTCGGCGCCCAGGCCGGCGCGATCGCCTGTCTCGTCCTGGGCAAGCTGGGTTACATGGACGCGCTGGCCCCCCAATGGTTCCTCATGGCCTTCGCGGGCCTGACCGGCGGCGGCATCTTTCTGGCCCGCGGCCTCTGCGGAATGTTGCTCGGTCAACGTCAGGCCGCTCCGGTTCTGGCCGCAGAAGGATTCCCCGTCCGCGCCGGTGTCCTCGAAGAGTTCGACCTGTCGCACCGCGTCCTGCTTTACACCGCCACGGTCGCACTCTTCGTGGGCCTCGTCCTCGGAGCGATCTGGGCGGATTACTCCTGGGGCCGTCCCTGGGGCTGGGACCCCAAAGAGGTCTTCGCTCTTAATACGTGGCTGATCTACGCCATCCTGATCCACGCCCGGTTCGTGACCAAGCAGCGGGCCTTGTGGACCAGCGTCCTGTCGGTCTTTGGGTTTGCCGCGATGCAGTTCAACTGGTGGGTGGTGAATTTCTACATCGTCGGCCTGCACAGCTACGCATAAGCAATGGCCCGACGGTATAATAGGCCAGGGTATTTGATTTCATTGGTTCGTAATCGCACCAGGGGCAAGGAGGACGTCAACATGGGCCGAGCATCGGCGCCCATTCTGATTCCCGTCGCATTTTGCGCGGTCTTTGTCGTGTCATGGACGGCGCACCCCCTCGCGGCGCAAGATCCTCAGCCCGCCAAGACCGCTAAATCAGTGAAGCCATCCCCCAAGAAAGAGACGCTGGCGCCGGAGTCTGACGACGCGTCAAGACCGGCCGCGTCCGAACCCAAGAGCAAGACGGCCAAGGTAGACATGTCCGCCATCCCGGCCGACGAGGCGGCGGAGAAAAAAGTCCGGAAGGAACTGGGCGAGGCCTTCAAGCTCAAGCGGACGCAGCACTACTCCATCTTCTATAACACGAGCGATGAGGACATGAAGACGTTTAGTCTCGCCATCGAGCAGACCTATCGTTCTTGCGTCAACTACACGATCAAGCTCGGCTTCGACGCCCATCCGCCCAAGAAGAAGCTGCTCATTTATTACTTCGAGGAACACAAGCAATACAGCGATCATTCCAAGAAGCTCGGCAAGGGAGAAGCGCCGCAATCCACCCCCGGGATCTATTTCCCCGATCTGAATCGCAGCATGTTCTACAATTTTCAGAATCAGGATACGTTCAAGAAGGCGCGAAAAGAGGCCGAGGCGAAGATCGAGGAACTCAAGTCGCGTCTCAAGCAAGGCAGTCTGACGGCGGAAGAGCGCCGGCGGATCAATCACGAGATCAAGAACGCGCGAAGCCATGCCAACTGGAGCACGACGGTCGGCGGCGACGTGAGCGAATCCATCGTCCAACACGAGGTCTCCCACCAGGTGCTGTGGAACATCGGCTTTCATAACCCGGACAGCTTCTTCGCCAATCCGCGATGGCTGGCCGAAGGAACGGCGATGATGTTCGAGCCGATCAGCACCGGCACGAGCGCCAACTTCGGCGCGCTGAACGCGGATCGCCTCAAGGAATTCCAGGCCCTCCAACAGGCCCACCAGGTCATTCCCCTTCGCGATTTCATCTCCACTCACAATTGGTTCGGTCCGCAGACGATCGGTCAGGCCTACGCCGAGGGCTGGGCCCTGGTTCACTACCTCAACCGCGTCAAACGAAAGCAACTCAAGACCTACGTCGAGACCATCAACCAGCGTCCCAAGGACTACGAGACGACCCCCGAACAGGAGATCAAGGATTTCGAGAAGGTGTTCGGCAAAGTGGACCGGAAATGGGTCGACACCTGGCTCGCCTGGATGAAAAAAGTACATTGAATAGCCACGACGAAACGGTCCGCAGATGG
>CAYMXF010000237.1:0-5423 GCA_964393935.1 uncultured Planctomycetaceae bacterium | reverse complement strand
CGCGATTTCGTTCGCGCTCGTGGCTCGCCGCCTCCGTCGCGCTTTACTTTCTCGCCACGCTGGCCAAACCTACGACCGTGCTCCTGCCGCTCGCCCTGCCGCTTCTCGACGCTTGGCCGCTCGGCCGGCGACCTTTTGCCTCGCTCGGTGACAAATGGCCCTTCGCGTTGGTCATGGTTCCCATGGCCTACGTCGCCTGGTCGTCTCAAGCCGCCGCCGGCGCGGGTCTGGCCGTCCCCAATTTGTCCGCTCCCGGCGCTGTCGGCCGCTGGGTGGGTCTGCTGAGTTACAACACCGTCCTCTACGCGGGCAATCTGCTCTGGCCGATGCATCTTTCGCCCTATCGCGTTCTGCCCGACGATCTTTCCTTTTCCAATCCCGCCATCGTGTTCTCCATTCTTGGGGCCGCGGCGATTCTGGTTGTTTGGTTCGCGTCTTGGCGATTCTCCACGCCGCTTTTCACCGGCCTCACCGCTTTCGGCATCATGCTCGCCCCGGCACTGGGCGCCATTCGCTTCATGGGCTCCTGCGTCGCCGACCGCTTCCTTTACTTTCCGCTCTTTTTTCTCCTACTCCCGCTCGCGCAACTGCTCTCGCGCGCCGATAATCGCTTCAAGCGGTCCTATTCGTTGCCGCATGTTTTCCTCGCTCTTTTCGTCGTGCCGCTTTCAATTATCACTTATGCTCAACAATCCGTCTGGCATGATTCGAAATCGCTGTGGACACACGTCGCCCTGGCCGACCCGAAGCAGCCTACGGCCCACCTCAACCTCGCACGGATCGCGCTCGAAGAAGAGGATTTTGCCGCCGCGCTGGACCACGCAAAGAAGGCCCACGAACTCGATCCCGAGAACTCCGCTCACCTCCACGTCCTCGGTCGAGCTTACGTTCGTCGGGGTCTGCCCGGCAAGGCCGTCCCGCTGATAGAGAAAGCGCTGGCCAAGAACCTCGGGCCCAACCAGCCGTCCGGCCTCGTCGCGCTCGGCGAGGCCCGCCTGTGTCTCGGCGACGAAAGCGGCGCCCAATCCGCGGCCCGGAGCGCCATTGCATTGGGATACACCGCCGAGAGGGCCTATACCGAACTGGGTGATGCCGCGCGACTTTATGCGGCGAAGTACGACCTCGCCGAAAAATATTATCGCAAAGCCGTCGAAGCCGCTCCCCACGAGGTCGTTTACCGCTGGAAGTGGGCCGCCGCTTTGGAATACTTGGGCCGGTACGATGAAGCGCTCCACCAATGTGAGGAAGCGCTTCGTCTCTCTTCCCAATACGGCCTGTCCGTCTCCGATACTCTACGGAAGGCCGTCGATCGTCTCCGGCAACGCGCGGCCCATTCGGCAACTCGACCCGAGGGCCAGTGACAAGACCATGATTCCGCAACCGTCTATCGCCCTCAGCCGCGGTCAGGTTCGCGAGATCGACCGCCGCACCATGGAGGAATATGGGATCCCCGGCGTCGTCTTGATGGAGAACGCGGGACGCAATGCCGCGCAGTTCATCCTGACGCTGCCTCGTCCGGGCGACCCCATCGCCATCGTTTGCGGCGGAGGCAACAACGGCGGCGATGGATTTGTCATCGCACGGCATCTCGCCAACGCGGGCGTCGATGTCGAACTGTTCCTTGCTTGCGCCACCGCTCGGCTTACGGGTGACGCGGCCGTCCATTATCGCATTGTGGAAAGGATGGCCCTGAAGCGCCGCCCCTTCGACACTCCTGAACGAATGGACGCAGGGCGGTCGATTCTTCACGGCTGCACCGTCATCGTCGACGCCCTGCTCGGCACCGGCTTCACCGGTCCCGTTCGTCCGCCGCTCGACCGCGTCATCGAGGCGATCAACCAAGCGACCGGCGCGATCGTCGTGGCGATCGACGTCCCCTCGGGCCTGGATTGCGACAGCGGCCAACCGGCCCTTCCCACCCTCCGCGCCCATTACACGATTACGTTTGTGGCCAGTAAGATCGGCTTCGACGCGCCGGGCGCGGCGGCCTACACCGGCGAAGTGGTCGTCGCCGACATCGGCGCTCCCCTTGGGCTGATTCAGAAAGTGTTAGCCGAATCGAACCTATCCTAGGGTACGCTTCCGGCGCATCAGCGTCGCTTGAATGCGAGGCGTCGCCAACGGAAAGATTTTGGCCCAGGTTGTTCGGCGTATTGAACGAGATGAAGGGGGGGGCCTGTATCGAGAATGCCCTGTTCCGAGATTGGGGAATCAGCGGACCCGGCGGCGCAGGCCGAATAGGCCGACGCTGAGCAACAGAGCGAATGTGGCCGGCTCAGGCGTGTATTGAAGACTATCGGGAGCCGTGCCCAAGCCGAAAGCGGACGGGGAAATGATATTCGCTTCCGTACAGCCCGTGACGCCCGTGAAGGTCAGCGTAACACGGTCCTTCACGAGATAGTCTTGATCCAAATTGTTGGTGGTGACGTCACCCGCGTAGATTGAGTAATCCCTACCGTCGACAATGTTGCCCATGAAGTTATTGGGCGACAGGTTGTTGTTTCCGACGGTGCCCACGCCAAAACCCAGGAAGGGACTCAGGGCCGGATTCATGTTTCTGAATTGCCAAGTGCGATCGCCGGCGGCGACGGCCTTGAGGTTTGCACCTACCGTTACCAGCGTATCCGGATTATCCTTATCGGCCAACCATTTGTCTCCGACCGCGCTTTGGTACGTCAACGTCGGCCGACCGCTGGAGCAAAAAATGTCGAAGTAGAAACTGGAAAGAAGATCGTTCGGGTTCTGGCTGTGGACCGTCGAGGCGTTGACAAGGTCGACGGTCAAGGTGCTCCCGCTGATCGTCAGATGGGCCTCGAAGCTCACCGGAACACCCGCGGATGACAGACCCGACCACATCTGGATGACCGTCGCGTGGGCGGGTCCGGCACTAAATCCGGCGACCACCAGCGAAACGGCGAAGGTTATGAATCCCAAGCGCTTGCGATTGATTTGATCAAACAAGCTTGTAAACAGCACGGCCTTTTTCCCCCCAAAGCAGAGATTTCACATACGGAGTTCCCGTAGTGCCATCTCCCACCATGATACAACGCCGACCTCCGTCGTGTCAATCCCTTCACGAGTTCTTTTCTCTTGTTTCTTAACACAAGCTGAACAAGCCCGTTTAGACCGTCCCGACCGGCGAACAGCCCCGAACAAGCCGAACATGGGGGTTTTTCACGATGGGTGCATCGAACTCCCACGGATTATCGGAATGGAGTACGCGCCCGGCCCGCCGGGAAGGCGCCGAGCCATGACGGGGCGTGTTTGCGAGGAGGACGAAAAGTCTCTGGCGCAAGTTTTTCAGCTTTTGAAGTGGACGAAAGCGATGCCTGCCGAGATCGGGGAATCAGCGGACGCGGCGGCGTAGGCCGAACAGGCCGAAGATTCCGCCTCCGAGCACAAGGGCGATCGTGGCGGGCTCCGGCGTCTTTAAGAGGCTGTCGGGGGCTGTGCCCATGCCGAAGGCCGACGTGGGGCGGATGTCCGCTTCCGTGAAGCCCGCGACGCCCGTGAAGGTGAACGTAACGCGGTCCTTTACGAGCAGTTTTCCTTTCAGATTGTTGGTGGTGGCGTCGCCGGCGTAGATCGAATAATCCAGGCCGTCCACAATGTTGCCCATAAAATTATTAGGCGTCAGATTACTGTTTCCGACGGTGCCCACGCCGAATCCCAGGAACGGATTCAGCGTCGCATTCATGTTCCTGAATTGCCAGGTATTATCGCCGGCGGCGACGGCCTTGAGGTTTGCGTTTGTCGTTTGCAGCGTGTCCGGCGCGGACTTATTGGCCAGCCAGACGTTGCCAATGGCGCTGGCGTACGTCAACGTCGGTCGAATGTTGGCGCCGTTAACAATGTCGAAGTAATAACTCCCAAGAACATCGTTCGGGTTCTGGCTGTGGACCGTCGAGGTGTTGACAAGGTCGACCGTCAAGGTGTTACCGCTGATCGTCAGATGGGCCTCGAAGCTTACAGGAACGCCTGCGGACGATAGGCCCGACGCCATCTGAATGGTCGTTCCGCGGGCGGATCCAGCGCCGATTCCGGCGATCACCAGCGAAACAGCGAAGATCAACATCGCCGATCGTTTGCGGATCAACTGATCCACCGAGATGGTGCAACACATTGGATGTCCCCCCGATAGCCGAAACTTCCATGAAACCTTCGGGCGGTTTCACGGTCCAGCTCCATCAAATTAATAGGCCGTCATCCCCCCTCGCGTCTACCCCTACTCGAACTCTTTCTTCCGTTCGGCGAAGCGGACGAAGGAGCCCGTCTGGGCAGGTCCCAAACGGCAAGAACTCCTTGGCAAGCCCGGAAACAGGTTGGTTTAGCGATGGGCGGATAGAATTGCCGCGGATGATGGGAATTGCGCAGTGGTAGGTTCGGAACAAAGGCGAAACCGGAATGTTCCAGTTCGAATGAACTAGTTCAAGGGGTCGCGGCTTAACCTCTCCGGGTGGCCAGGAACCGCCGGTTGAAAACCGGTGTCTCGGTTCCTTACTCGGGTAGGCTCTTAACGAGACTCGGGCCTAGCCGGCGTTGGCGTATTAGAAAACGCCCACGAAGGCATCTCGAATCACGCCGCCGACCGCCGAGCGCAACGGAAAGTAGCCGATATAGCTCGAGAAGAGCGAACTCACGGCCGCGAAGCCCAAGAGACCCTGGGCGCACCCCGTCAGCGGAGCGATCAGCACGACGCAGACGACGGTGCATATCCATCGACCGGGCCGGCTACGAACGGATGAGCGATCTGTCATTACGATCTCCTTCTCGTTCCACGGTATTAAATCGCGACAAAGCCTATGTTCAAGCCCAAAAAGCTGAACAGGCTTGTCAGAAGATCGGCGAAAAAGGTCAGGATGGCCAAAAAGCCGAACTGTGGATAGAGATTAAGAAACAACTGTGTTCCGGGTTCCAGGGCTTGATCCATGTCTATATCCTCCATCTAGGCAATCGGTTAGCGGCGGCGGAACCTTGACCTACGGTCAGGTCGCCGCGTGCCGCGCATTGTCAAAATTCCGATAAATGTTAGCGGTATCATCATCAGGCAGCCCCCGCCGCAGACCGGTGCGAAGGACAGATAGCTAAACGCCAGACTGAGGCCGCCCGGCTGGCCACATTCGCAGCTCGTGGTCGAGCAGTCGGTGCCCACACCCGCGAAGATGCCGCCCGAGGCCGTACAGGCCGCGGCGTCGGCCGCGCTCTGACAGGTGGCATCCGGCAGACAGCAGGCGCCAGCCACGGGTTGTGGTGCGGGCGGTTCCGGCACGCATCCATTGGCATCGACCTCTTGCCCTGCCTCGGTGCCGGGGCACTGGTCGTCGCAGTTGTTCACGCCATCGTGATCGTCATCAAGCTGGCTGCACGAACAACCGGCGGCGTTCACGGGCTCGCCGGCGGGCGTGTTGGGGCACTGGTCGTTG
>CAYMXF010000236.1:0-5430 GCA_964393935.1 uncultured Planctomycetaceae bacterium | reverse complement strand
GCGTCTTCTCCGGCCACCACCATCACGCCTGCGCCGAGCGCGAGGCAATGCTCGACCGACTCGGCGATCCGACCACGCGATTTAGCGCTGACGACGATGCGATCGACCACGAGTTCAACCGTGTGCCGCCGCTTGGCATCGATTCGCACCTCGTCGGTCAGCTCGATCACCTCTCCATCGATCCGCGCGCGGATGTAGCCTTGCGATTTGCTTCGGGCCAGCAGCACCGGCCATGTTTCGCCGGGGGCCGGATCGACCGGGGCGCAAAGCGACCATCGCGTCCCCTCGCCCATTGCCATCACGCGGTCGACGATCTCGTCGCTCGTCTGCGTGCCGATTCGCAGATTGCACTTCGGACAGTGCGGTTCGCCGACCCGCGTCCATAGCACGCGCATGTAGTCGTAGATTTCCGTCACGGTCCCCACCGTCGATCGCGGGCTCTTGCTCGCCGCCTGTTGTTCGATGGCGATGGCCGGCGAGAGACCGTGAACGTGATCGACCTTTGGTTTTTGCAATTGGCCGAGGAATTGCCGCGCGTAGGCCGAGAGCGATTCGACGTAACGCCGCTGTCCCTCGGTATAGACCGTGTCGATGGCGAAACTCGTCTTGCCACTGCCGGAGACGCCGGAGCAGACGGTCATCGCCCCGCGCGGGACGGTCACCGTGACGTCCTTGAGGTTGTGTTCCTTCGCGCCGACGACGGTGATGCCAGGAATGTCGAATGGCGAATGGCGAATAGAGAAACTGCCCGCCGCCCTCCTTCTTTCGCTATTCGCTATTCGCCATTCGTTATTGGGCTTCCTTTTGGATTTTCCGGACCGATCTCCTAGCACCTGCCGGAGTGATTGCCCCGTATACGACTTGGCGCATCGTGCCACGTCTTCGGGGGTGCCTACGACGACGATCCATCCACCCGCGTCGCCGCCTTCGGGGCCGAGGTCGATTACCCAATCGGCGGTTTTGATCACGTCGAGGTTGTGCTCGACGACGAGAACGGTGTTGCCCGCATCGACGAAACCGTGCAGCACGGCGAGCAGCCGCCGGATGTCCTCGAAGTGCAGCCCTGTCGTCGGTTCGTCGAGCAGGTAGAGCGTCCGTCCTGTCGAGCGCTTCACGATTTCGCGGGCGAGCTTGATCCGCTGCGCCTCGCCGCCGGAGAGCGTCGTGCTCGATTGGCCGAGCTTGAGATAATCCAGGCCAACGTCGTGCAGCGTGGCGAGCATCGTGCGAATCTTCGGGATCGGTTCAAAGTGCGCGAGGGCCTGTTGCACGTCCATTTCCAGTACGTCGTGGATGCTCTTGCTCTTGTAGTGGATTTGCAGCGTCTCGCGATTGAACCGCTTGCCCTGGCAGACCGGGCATTGCACCCACACGTCCGCGAGGAAATCCATCTCCACGCGGTTCGCGCCGTTGCCCTCGCACGCCTCGCACCGCCCGCCCCCGGCCTCGCCCGTGGCGACGTTGAAGGAGAAGCGGCCCGGCGCGTAGCCGCGGACCTTGCTGTCCGGCAGCCGGGCGTAGAGGTCGCGGATTTCGTCGAAGAGCTTGATGTAGGTCGCGGGATTGCTTCGCGGCGTGCGGCCAATCGGCGACTGATCGATGTCGATGACCTTGTCGAGATGCTCGGCGCCATCGATGCGGTCGTGCGCGCCCGGTTGCGCCGTCTTGGCGTCGTTCAATGTAACGACGAGCTTTTCTCGCAGTATGTCGTTGATGAGCGAACTCTTGCCGGAGCCCGAGACGCCGGTCACGCAGACGAAGCGGCCCAGCGGGATCGCTACGTCGATGTTCTTGAGGTTGTTGTGTCGCGCGCCGCGGACAGTGAGCCAACGGCAATCGGCGGAGAGGTGGTCCGATCCTCGCGATGATTGAATTACGCGCATGCTCGCGATTGCGGTCATTAGCGCCCACCCCTTTTGCCGTCGCGAGTTTTTTTCTGTGCTGCTACCGGCCGGCGCTCCTTCGGCACTTCAATCTCTTTCACGCCGGAGAGGTACTGTCCCGTCAGCGAGCCCTTCGCCGCGATAATCTCCTCAAAATCCCCCTCCGCGACGATCTCGCCGCCGCGGACGCCGGGACCTGGGCCGAAATCGACGATGTGATCTGCCGCGCGCATGGTTGCTTCGTCATGCTCGACGACGATCACCGTGTTGCCCATGTCGCGGAGCGCCAGCAGGCTTTCGAGCAGCTTCTCGTTGTCCCGCGCGTGCAGCCCGATCGACGGTTCGTCGAGCACGTAAAGCACGCCGACGAGGCCGGCGCCGATTTGTCCCGCCAATCGAATCCGTTGTAATTCACCGCCCGAGAGCGACGGCGCTGTCCGGTCCAGCGTCAGGTAGTGCAGCCCGACCTTCAGCAGAAACTCGATCCGCGTCCGCAGTTCTTTCAGCACTTCCTCCGCCACGATCTGCTGCACCGGCGTCAGTTTCAATCGCGAGAGTGTTGCCTGTGCGTAGGCGATCGACATCGAACACAACTCGCAGATGTTCGGTCCGAAGGATGAACCCCACCCTGACCCTCCCCTTCGTAAGGGGAGGGAATCGGAAACCGGCAGCCGTACGCCCAGCGCCGCCGGGTTCAATCGCGCACCGTGACATTCGGGACAATTCCCGCGCCGCATGAACTTTTCGTAGTACTCGCGGACAAAATTCGCTTTGGCCTTGCGATACTTGTCGCGCAATTCTTCGATGACGCCGGCAAACGGGCCGCCGTGCTTCCACAGGCCGCCGGACCAGCGCCATTCAAACGTGATGTGCCGGTCGCCTGTGCCGTACAACAGCGCCTGTCGCGCCTTTTCCGGCAGTTCTTTCCACGGCTTGCGGATATCGAAGCCGACCGTCTGCGCGACGGCGTCGTAGATATGCCGCCGCCAACGGCCGACCTTCGTCCGCATCGGCGCGATGCACGGCGCGTAGAAATTCAGCGATGGATCGGGCACGAGGAGTTCGGGGTCGAAGTCCATCAACTCGCCGAGCCCGTCGCATTTCATGCACATTCCTTGCGGCGAGTTGAAGGAGAAGAGCTGCGGCGTCGGCGGCTCGAAGGAGATCGAACATTTCGCGCAGGCGTACTTTGACGAGAAAACTTTTTCACCGGCGGCTGATCCTCGCTTCTCCGGCGCGCCGCTTGAATCCGGTGCGACGATCAGCGTCCCGTCGCCGACGCGCAGCGCGCCCTCCACCGCCTCCGCGAGACGCGATCGCGCCGTTGCATCCACGACCAGCCGGTCAATCACCACCTCGATGTCATGTCGCTGATTCTTGACGAGCGCCAAGTCCTGTCGCAGTTCGACGATTTCCCCATCCACCCGTGCGCGGATATAGCCGGCGCGCATGAGGTCGTCGAAGAGGTCGCGAAACTCGCCTTTTTGACCGCGCGCGACGGGAGCAAGCACGAGGATTCGAGCGCCACCTCTCGCTCCCTCTCCCTTTGAGGGAGAGGGCGGGGGTGAGGGTTCGAACGCCGCAAGAATGCCCGCGATAATTTGCTCGCGCGACTGCGCCGAGATCGGTCGGCCGCACTTCGTACAATGCTGCGTTCCCACGCGAGCGTACAGCACGCGCAGGAAATCGTAGATCGCCGTCACCGTTCCGACCGTCGAGCGCGGGTTCCAGCCCGTCGTCTTTTGTTCGATGGCGATCGACGGCGACAGCCCCGTGATCATGTCGCAGTCGGGCTTTTCGAGCTGGCCCATGAACTGCCGCGCGTAGGACGAGAGCGATTCGATGTACCGCCGCTGTCCCTCGGCGTAGAGCGTGTCGAAGGCCAGCGAACTCTTGCCGCTGCCCGAGACGCCGGTGAAGACGATCAGCTTGTTGCGCGGCAGCGAGAGCGAGACCGATCGCAGGTTGTGCGTCCGGGCCCCCTTGATTTCGATCGTCGTCGGTTCCATCACACCCCGTCCGCCCCCATTGCCAATGGCGGATTCTATACGGCCCAGGGCCCTTTTGGACGACGTCCCATCCGTAGTCGCGTTTGACGCCCCCGTGGCCGGGCAACTATCATGGTGGTCCAGGTACCGGATCACCGTCAACCAACGCCGCATAGGTTGGGTCGTACGCCCACACTCTCGGCCACGCACGGAGATTTACCATGGCGCGTTTGTACAAAAACATCGTCGAAACCATCGGACGGACGCCGCTCGTCCGCATCAACCGAATCATCCAATCCAAGGCGGAGGTCTATGCCAAGCTCGAGTTTTTCAATCCGCTATCGAGCGTGAAGGACCGCATCGGCAAGTCGATGATCGAGGCCGCCGAGGCCGCCGGATTGATTGACAAGAACACGGAGATCATCGAGCCGACCAGCGGCAACACCGGCATCGCCTTGGCCTTCGTCTGCGCCGCCAAGGGCTACAAGCTGACCCTCACCATGCCCGAGTCGATGAGTCTCGAGCGCCGCGGGCTGCTCAAGGCGCTGGGCGCGAAGCTCGTGCTCACGCCCGCGACGGAGGGAATGCCCGGCGCGATCCGCAAGGCGAAGGAACTCGTCGAGCAGACGTCCGGCTCCTTCATGCCGCAACAGTTCGACAACCCGGCCAATCCCGAGATTCACCGCAAGACGACCGCCGTGGAGATTTGGGAGGACACGGACGGCAAGGCCGACATCCTCATCTCCGGCATCGGCACCGGCGGCACGATCACCGGCGTCGGCGAGGTCATCAAGCCCAAGAAGCCGAGCTTCAAATGCATCGCCGTCGAGCCCGAGGAATCGCCGGTCCTCACGCAGACCAAGGAGGGCAAGCCGCTCAAGCCCGGCCCGCACAAGATGCAGGGCATAGGGGCCGGCTTCGTCCCGTCGATCCTGAACACCAAGATTTACGACGAGATCATCCGCGTGAACTCGGCCGACGCCATGAATTGGGGGCGGCGATCGGCGAAGGAAGAGGGCCTGCTGGTAGGCATCTCGTCGGGCGCCGTGCTTTGTGCCGCGAACCAGGTTGCCCAGAGGCCGGACAGCGCCGGGAAGATGATCATCGTGATTATTCCCTCGTCCGGCGAGCGCTACCTCAGTTCGGCGATGTTCCAGGAGGGATAACGCCGTCTCGTAGCGGCCGGCGCCCCTGCCGGCCGAGGATTACGAAGGACCGGCGACCCACAAGTACAGGAGAGGATTCGTAATGACCGTCATCAAAGCGACCAACATCGTCTGGCATGAAGGCCACGCCTCGCGCGAGGATCACGAGAAGCTGCTCAGGCAAAAGGGCTGCACGATCTGGCTGACCGGCCTGCCGTCGTCCGGCAAGAGCACGATCGGCTTTTCACTGGAGCACGCCCTGATCCAGCAGGGCCGCCTCGCCTACGTCCTCGACGGCGACAATATCCGCCACGGCCTCAACAAGAACCTGGGCTTTTCCGCCGAGGACCGCGCCGAGAACATCCGCCGCATCGGCGAGGTCGCCAAGCTCTTCGCCGACGCCGGTGTGGTCAC
>CAYMXF010000235.1:0-5437 GCA_964393935.1 uncultured Planctomycetaceae bacterium | reverse complement strand
TCGTGCATCATCGGCACGCCAACAGCAATTTCGCCGTAATCGACTATTTCTGGGATCGACTGCTTGGCACTTACAGAAGCGCTTCAACGGACGATCTCGACAAGTTCCTCGAGCGCCTGGCGCTTGGACCTCGGCCGACTTTGTCCTTTAGCGAGTGGTCCTATGGCGCGGATTGGCATAAGGAGGCGTCCGAACCGACCCTAGGAACACGAGCGAAGGAGAGCTGCAAGCAACGCTGGTTGCGGGTCCCCGCAACCAAATTATAGCGATTTATCAGAGACTTATGAAAAGCCCCGGAGTGAACCTCCGGGGTTTTCTCGTTCGTGACCGGACCATGTCCGAAAAACGCGGGTCGGCGAGCGTCCGCAGCTGTCCGCCATACGGCGACGGTTCGGACATGCAATTCACCTGATGTCCGAAAAACCAGGTGCCGATCAGCGTCAAGCTGCCTTGTGTCAACGGCGGAGCAATATCAGGCCAGCGGGGCGGGTGGCAAATGAACGTCAGGCGCCGGCTAGGGGCCTGGGGGTCGCGGGTTCAAGTCCCGCCGCTCCGACCAATTAAATCAGGGACTTAAATAGATTTTAAATAACAACATCATCGGTCAAAAATCTTTAGGGCAACGCTCGGGACAACGGCAGAGGGCGATAGGGGTCAGAGTTGAGGGCACGATCACGCTTTCTTCCTGAGGGATCTGACAGCCAAGGTTCGCCGGGATTTGCGTGATCGAGTTATCCGCGCGATCTAAGCCGAATATCGGACTCCAAGCCTTGTACTATGCTCGTTTACGTTTTCCCGACCCTCCAGGCGCGATAACCCGCCTGCCAGTCCGCAAGGGACCCTGAAACACCAGGCAGACGTGCCCACAGGCGGCGCTCGCCCGGAATCGCCAATATGTTTATGTCACCGCCCCTGCCGAAGACGTTCCGCCTGACGCGGTTGAAATTGTCACGGCTGAAATACGGCGCAAAATGCCAATAAAGCTTATACGCACGTGTTTGCAGCCAAGCGATCGCCGAACTGGTGTTCTCGGATCTGTGTGCCTCAAGGTAAATGACGGGACGCGCGGAACTGACCGGCCCTTGTGAGGTTTGCGACAGGGGCTGGGGAGGAAAGTCCGTTCCGAATTTGGCCGAATTCCGGAATTTGGACCGGGACGGAGCTTGTGGCTGCACCGGATCTTGGGCCAAGCCAATCGCTCATACCATGCGCCCTAATCCGCGACTCGGTCTTCAAATCCAGGCTCTCAAGAACGTCGCTGCCGCAGGCCGCCTCAAACGCGTCATGACGCCGCCCACGTGGACTGGTATTTTGGTGAGATGGAGCGCGTGCCCTCCTGGAAGTCGGCGCCCGGTCACGCGAAGTTTCGCCGGTTTTTCGATCGTGTGTATCGTCACGGGTTGGCTCTCGGCGCCTTCGCACTTTCGGTCGTGCCGGCGAATGCGTCCGCCGACGATGCGATGGCGCGCGCTCGCATGGTCCGAGTGATCGAAGCTTACGCGGCGTCGGACATGTCGGCGCTTGGACGAGGCCATATCGATTCGCGCGTGCTGGACGTGATGCGCGAGGTGCCGCGGCACGAGTTCGTCTCGCTCGATTACCGTGATTCGGCGTACGACGACCGGCCGGTTCCGATCGGTTTCGGGCAGACGATTTCACAGCCGTTTATCGTCGCTCTGATGACCCACCTACTCGCTACCAGGCCCGATCACTCCGTGCTCGAAATCGGCACAGGATCGGGGTACCAGGCGGCGGTGCTGGCGCCACTCGTCCGTCGTGTCTACACGATCGAGATCATTCCCCGCCTCGGCGAGTTCGCGTCGAGCCGGCTGGCGCAGCTCGGATTTCGCAACGTCGAAACGCGGGTGGGCGACGGGTATTACGGCTGGCCCGACGCCGGACCGTTCGACGGGATCGTCGTCACTGCGGCGGCAAGCAGCATTCCGCCACCACTCGTCCAGCAACTCAAACCCGGTGGGCGAATGGTGATTCCGGTAGGCGGCGCATTCGCGCTGCAATACCTGATTTTGGTCGAGAAAAATCCGCTTGGTGCGATCACGACGCACCAACTCCTTCCGGTGCGTTTTGTGCCGCTCATCGGCGGGCGCTGATCCGTGCTTCTGCTGGCAATCGCCGCCGTCTCGGCCGGCGTTCTGGGCTATCAAATTCTCCTCGCGCGCCTGTTTGCGATCGTTCAGTGGCACCACTTTGCCTACATGATCGTCAGCATGGCGCTCCTCGGCTACGGAGCGAGCGGGACATTCCTCACGCTGACGCGTGCCCGGTTGGCGCCCCATTTTGCCGTCGCGTTCAGCATCAGCGCGGCTACCTTTGGCATCACGGCGGTCGCAAGTTTCATCGTCGGACAGCTTGTGCCCTTTAATCCACTCGCCGTCATCTGGGATGGCAACCAGCTCGTCAATCTCTTTCGGCTTTATGCATTGTTTACGGCGCCGTTCTTCTTCGGTGCCAACTGCGTCGGACTCGCCTTTGCCTGCCAAGCCGATCACGTCGGCCGTATCTATCGCGCCGACCTCATCGGTGCCGGAGGGGGTGCTTTGGCGATGTTGGTTGCGCTTTTTTTCGTTCGCCCGGAAACCGCCCTGTGGTTCATTGCAGGATTGGGCTTCCTCGGCGCGGCGCTGATGACGTGCCAAGCCCGCAAGAAACGCTGGCGGGTTTGGACGTTTGTGCTCCTTCTCTCACCGCTCGCACTCGCCCTTGCGGCGCCCGTTGGGTGGACCACGCTGCGTCTCTCCGAATACAAAGGGCTCGCGATCGCGCTCACGGTTCCGAACGCCCGAATCGTCGTCGAGTACTCGAGCCCGTTGGGGCTCGTCAGCGTCGTCGAGAGCCCGACGATCCCATTCCGTCACGCACCCGGACTCAGCCTCAACAACACCGCCGAACTACCGGCACAGCTCGGCATCTTCACCGATGGAGACTCGCTTAACCCGATCACCGCATTCGACGGCCGACTTGACGCGCTCGCTTCCCTCGATTTCGCGATCGCGGCGCTGCCCTACCATCTTCGTTCGGCGCCGCGCGTTCTGATTCTCGGATCCGGCGGAGGCGCCGATGTGCTGCGCGCGCTATACCATGGAGCATCGGCTGTCGATGCGGTCGAGCTCAACCCGGACATCATTCGCCTCGTTCGCGAGGACTACGCAGATTTCGCGGGCCGTTTGTATTCCCATCCGCTGGTGCGCGTCCATCTCCGAGAGGCGCGCGGATTTGTGCGGACCAGCACGGACTCGTGGGACATCGTCGAATTGCCGCTGTTCGATTCTCTCGCCATGGCGGCCGCCGGAACCCTGGGCCTGAGCGAAAGCTACGTCTACACCGTAGAGGCTTTCGAGGATTACCTCGGTCGGCTACGGCCCGGAGGCGTTCTGTCGATCACTCGTTGGCTCAAGGTTCCGCCGCGAGACACTCTCAAGATGTTCGTAACCGCGGTTGTTGCGCTCGAGCGCAGTGGGACTTCGGAGCCGATGCGCCAGATCGCGCTGCTGTGGAGCTGGAGCACGACCGCTCTCCTGGTCAAAAACGAGCCATTTTCCGGCGACGAGATCGCGACGATCCGCCGCTTCGCGCGCGAGCGTTCTTTCGACGTCGGCTATCTGCCAGGACTCCTGCCCAATGAGACAAACCGCTTTAACGTCCTCGCCGAGAGCTATTTCCTCGACGGCGCGGTGGCGATGCTGGGACCCCACCGCGCCGAGTTCGTCGACCGCTACAAATTCGACATCGCGCCGGCGACGGATGATCGACCTTATTTCTTCGATTTCTTCCGGTGGCGGGCGCTACCTGAGCTCATCGCCATCCGCACGCAAGCCGGGGCCGCGCTCTTCGACTGGGGCTATCTCATTCTCGTGGCCACGCTGGCGCAAGCGGCGGCCCTGAGCGCGCTTCTCATATTGCTGCCGCTCGTCGTCGGCCGCGCCGCGGAACGCTCGCCCGGCCGTTGGCATGTCGCGGCGTATTTTTTCGCTATTGGACTGGCCTTTCTCTTCGTCGAGATCGCTTCGATTCAACGTTTCGTCTTATTCCTGGCGCACCCGCTTTATGCGATCGCCGTGGTGCTCGCCGGATTTCTCATCTTCGCCGGTTTCGGCGCCAGCGCGGCATCACGCATGGCGAAATGGCTTGAAGAGCGGCGGCAAGTATATCGCGGGACGTCGAAAGCGAATGTAACTTGGCTTCGCGCGATCCTGCACCCTTCGCCCATCGCGCTCGCAATTTGCGTGATTTGCGTGATCGCCGCCTTTTACGCCTTTGGCCTGCCGGCGGTATTCCGTGCGATGGCCGGGCTGCCTGAAGCCGGCAAGATCGGGCTCTCGCTGCTGCTCATCGGGCCGCTTGCGTTCTGGATGGGCATGCCGTTTCCCCTCGCGCTGTCGCGAGTGACCGCGAGCCAGCCGGAGCTGGTGGCCTGGGCGTGGGGCATCAACGGCTGCGCGTCCGTGATTAGCGCGGTGCTCGCGCAGGTGCTTGCCATGAGCGTCGGCTTTTCGGCGGTGATGATGATGGCGATCGGGCTTTATCTTGCCGCCGCCGTACTGCGTGGTCGGTTCGAATCTCGTCACGCCACCCCGACTGCCGTGTGAAGTGACTGGCGCCCTGTTCCTTTCTCAAGGTTCGCCCCATTATCATCGCCATTGAGAATGGGGAAAACGTGACGGCCCACAAAATTTGGCGTCCTGTGTCGACATGCTTGAGGCGATCGCGCATCCACCCCGTGGCCGACGAATCCGGCGGATCTACGTCGTCGATGGACGGAAAGATATGACCTGCCGTCTTTTCGTCGAGAATCCTCCTGTGGCTACCGCATATTAGATTCGAACAAAGGCATGGTGAAGGCCGCCGAGGTAGGGGATGCATATCACCTGCCCGACCCGCTGCACGGATCTGCCGTGCGGCGTGTCTTTGGCGAGGGACAGGTGCGTGCGGACCCGATTGTAGTAATCCATATACGCAGCCAGCATGCGGCGCAGGTGCGCCTCGTTGAAGATGATCAGATGGTCGACGCACTCGCGGCGGATCGATCCGATGACTCGCTCGGCATAGGCGTTTTGTCGGAGACAGCGTGGCGCGATGGGTCGGTCGCGGAGGCCTATGGCACGCAGACGCTGCTTGAACGGCGCTCCATACGAACTGTCGCGATCACGGACAAGATACCGTGGCACCGACTCCCAGGGGAAGGCCTCGCTCATCTGCCGAGCGAGCCAATCCGCGGTCGGGTGAGCCGTCACCGCAATGGCCAACAGCTGGCGACGGTCATGGTGCAGAACGACAAAGCCGAACAGCAACTTGAACGTGATCGTCGGCACCACGAAACGATCGACTGACGCGATTCCGTCGGCGTGATTGGTCAGAAACGTTCGCCAGGACTGGGATGGCGGCCGGCGATCCTTCGCCATGTACTTCGCGACCGCCG
>CAYMXF010000234.1:3662-5465 GCA_964393935.1 uncultured Planctomycetaceae bacterium | reverse complement strand
TGCCGAGCCAGCTTCGCATCTCCGGGCTGTTGACCGCGTCGTTGTAGACCCACTTTTCGTTGCCGGTGTTGTAGGGCGGGTCGATGTAGATGCACTTCACTTTGCCGGCGTAGTAGGGCAGCAGGGCCTTGAGGGCGAGCAGATTGTCGCCCTGGACCAAAAGATTTCCGCTGTCGGGGTCCCCGGCGGAGAGCGCCTTGTCGCAGGAGAGCAGCCGGTAGGGCACCTCGCGGTGATGATTCAGGACGGCCCGCTTCCCGATCCAATCCAACGTCGGCATGGGGGGTATTCTGGGGACGGGGGAAGGGTTTGTCGACGCGGGGCGGCGCGGGTGGGGCGAACCGCCTAGAAACTGGAAACTAGAGGCGGGCCTGCGCCGCGCGGCCACCGGCTGGGGAGATGGGATGGGACGGATAGGACGCAGGGGACTTATGTCGGGATGATCTCCATTCGCGGACGTGATCGCGCCGGACACGGTCTCACCGGCAGGATGCCGGTGCCACATCATTCGGTCTCACCGGCAGGATGCCGGTGCCACATCATTCGTGGCGCAGGGCGTCGATGGGGTGGAGGATGGCGGCTTTGAAGGCGGGGATGATGCCGAAGACGATGCCGACGCCGGCGGAGAAGGACAGGCCCAACGCGACGGCCCAAAGGGGGACGACCACTTTCACCATCGCCGGGTGCAGCGAGGCGACGTAGCAGATCGAGTAGCCCAGGCCGATGCCGATTCCGCCGCCGACGGTGGCGAGGACGACGGCCTCGGTGAGAAATTGCATCAGGATGTCCCGGCGGCGGCCGCCGACGCTCTTGCGCAGACCGATCTCGCGGGTCCGCTCGGTGACCGATACGAGCATGACATTCATCACGCCGATGCCGCCGACGATGAGCGAGATGCCGACGATGCCGGCGAGCACGCTCGTGGCGATCATCTTGACGCGATCGAAATCGCGCAGGAATTCGTCCTGACGAAATACCTTGAAGTCGTTGGGCTCGCCGGGTTGGAGGGCATGGCGCTCGCGGAGGACGCGGGTCAGTTGCAGGCTACACTCCTCGATGTCCGTTTCGCCCGTCGCCTCGACGATGAAGGGCATGAAATACCGCGACATCGGGGAGAGCTTGATCGCCGTGGTGTAGGGGATGAGGACGAGCTTGTCCTGGTTCTCGCCCATCATGTTACCCTTGGCTTCGAGCAGGCCGAGGACCAGGAAGCGCTGGCCGTTGAGATAGACGTGATCGCCGACGACGCTTTCGTCGCACTGGAGGAGGCGGAGAAGCTCGCGCCCCAGGACGCAGACGTAGGCGGCGTTTTCCACTTCGATCGGCGACAGGAATCGCCCCTTGTCGACGAAAAATCTGCGGATCGGTTGGAACTCCTCCGTCGCTCCCTGCATCTGGATGTCCGCGACTTTTTGCCGGCCGTATTCGACGGTCGCCTGGTTGAACAGCAGCGGCGAGATGCGGCGGATTTTATCGCAGCGCGCGCCGACGGCGCGGACGTCCTGCAAATCGAGGACGACGCGGCCGAGCATCATGCCGTGTTCGTCGTTCGGCGAGTGCGGGAAGACAAAGAGCATGTTCGTGCCGAAGCCGCGGAGCATGTCGGTGACGTAGTTGCCGAAACCCTGCACGAAGGAGACGACGGTAATCGTGGAGGTGACGGCGATGATGATGCCGAGCGTCGTGAGCAGCGCGCGGCCCTTGTTGGCCCAAATCTGCACGAAGGCGGTGGCAACGTTTTGGACGTGACGGCCGGCCAGACCGCTGATCCAATCGAGCGAATGTAAAAGACCGCCGCCGATG
>CAYMXF010000234.1:0-3562 GCA_964393935.1 uncultured Planctomycetaceae bacterium | reverse complement strand
CGGCGTTCATGGCGTCACTCATGCCTCAGTGCGTCGATCGGGTGCAGGATGGCGGCCTTAAACGCGGGAATGATGCCGAAGAGGATCCCCGAACCGGCGGAAAAGCCCAGCGCGAGGGCGACCGACCAGAGGGGGACGTTGACCGGGACCATCTTCGGGTGCAGCGAGGCGATGTAGGAAATGATGTACCCGAGGGCCACACCGATCGCTCCACCGGTGGTGCTTAGCACGACGGCCTCCGTCAGGAACTGAAGCAGGATATCCCGGCGGCGCCCGCCGACGCTTTTGCGCAGGCCGATCTCGCGGGTGCGTTCGCTGACCGAAACAAACATGACGTTCATGATGCCGATGCCGCCCACGATCAGCGAGATGCTGACGATTCCGGCAAGCACGCTGGTCGCGATCATCCGCACGCGGCCGAACTCGCGGAGCATCTGGTCCTGTCGCTCGATCTCGAAGTCGTCCGGCTGGCCGGGCGCGAGGCCGTGCCGTTGGCGCAGGACGCGGCGGACCTGGCCGCACGCGTCGTCGATCCGTTCCTCGCCGCAAGCCTCGGCCAGAAAGCGCATGCGATCCCGGAACTCCGGGTACATCTGCAACATCGTGGTCGAGGGGATCATGATGGTCTGGTCCTGGTCGTCGCCGAAGAAGCTGCCCTTGGGTTCCAGGATGCCGATCACTTTGAAGCGTTGGTCGACGATCGTCACGTAATCGCCGAGGATCGATTCGTCACATTCAAGAAGTTTCAACACGCTCCGCCCCACCACGCAAACGCGAGCCGCCCCTTCCACGTCGAGCGGTCCGAAGAACCGTCCGCGATCGACGTAATAATTGCGGATGCTTTGGTATTCCTCCGTCACGCCGCGCGTGGGGATCTGCGTCGCCGTCGCGCGGCCGAAAGAGACCGTCGTTTCGAGAAAGACAAAGGGCGTCAAGCGGCGGATGTCCGGGCATTCGGTGCGAACGGCCTCGATATCGCGGGGGTCGAGCGTAACGCTGCCGAGGCCGAGGGCCTGGTCCTCCCAACGAATGTCGGGGCGGACGACCATGTACTGCGTGCCGTAGCCGCGGAGCATGTTGGTCATGTATTGGCCGAAGCCCTGAACGAAGGAGACGACGGTGATGATCGCGGTGACGGCGATGATGATGCCGAGGGTGGTCAGCAGCGAGCGGCCGCGGTTGGCCCAGATTTGTCCGAAGGCGGTGATGACGTTCTGGCTGCCGCGGCCGAACCCACCGGCGAGCCATGTGGTTATTTGAAGAACGCTTTCGCCGACTCTTCGGATCATGGCGCGGCCGCTCCGGACGATCCGGCATAGGGGCTCGCCACGACGGGATCGCGGCGAACGTCGGAAGCGATCAATCCGTCGCGAAGCGTCACGACGCGATGACAGCGGGCGGCGATGTCCGCCTCGTGGGTGACGATGATGATGGTTTGGCCCTGGCTGTGAAGCAGGTCGAAGATGCCCATGATCTCGTTGCCGGTCACGGTGTCGAGATTTCCCGTGGGCTCGTCGGCGAGAATGATGTCGGGCTCCTGCGCGAGGGCGCGAGCGATGGCCACTCGCTGCTTCTGGCCGCCGGAGAGTTGATTGGGGCGATGTTTGGCGCGATCGGTGAGGCCGACCATCTGTAGGGCGGCCATCGCGCGGCGCCGCTGATGCGGGATTTGGGCGTACATCAGGGGCAGTTGTACGTTCTTGAGGGCCGTTGTGCGCGGGAGCAGCTCGAAGTTTTGGAAGACGAAGCCGATCTGCCGGCCGCGAATTCGCGCCAAGCCGGATTGCGACAGGCGCGAAACATCCTTGCCACGGAGGAAATAACTCCCGCGCGTGGGGATGTCGAGACAGCCGAGGATGTTCATGAGCGTACTTTTGCCGGAGCCGGACGGGCCCATAATGGCGACGTACTCGTTTTCGCGGATTTCGAGCGAAACGCCGCGAAGCGCGTGGACCAACTCGGTGCCTACGCGGTAAATCTTTTCGAGATCGCGGAATTCGATAAGGTTGTTTGTGTGCTGGTCCATCGATGCGATCGCGATCCGCCAAACGGCAAGCCATTTTGAGCGCTTTTTGGCTTTCTTAGCGCCTATCCAGCCTTCTTGGCTACTTGCGGTTCTTTTTTCCCTTCCGCAAGATTGGGCGCGTCGACCTTAATCTTGGGCCGCTCGGCGAGCTTCTTTTTCTCGTCGTCAGGCAGCGTGACTTTGCGGCCGTCCTTGAGCTGATCCAAGCTGCGGTACGGCCCGACGATGACGACGTCGTCAATGCCGATGCCGGACTTGGTCTCAACGCGGCGGCTGTCCGCGATACCGGGCTCAACGAGGCGGACGCGAGTCACGTCATTGTCCAGGACATAGACGACTTTGATGTATTGCGCGGCCTTGGCACGGTCGGACAGGTCCAACGACGACTGCCGCTCGTCAAATTGCTTAATGATCGACTCCGGCAACTCCTTGCGCATGCGATGGACGATCGACTCGACGGGGACGGTAACGGCGTCGGCCTGTTTAGCAACCTCGATCTCGACATTTGCCGTCATGCCGGAACGGATTCGAGCGTCCGTGGACAGGACTTCCAGCAGCGTCTCGAAGGTGACGACGTCGCGGCCGACCTGCTTGGTGCTCTTTGAGGCGACGCGGACGATCTTCGCGGGCACGGGCGTCTGCTGATCCGCTTGGAGATAGATGCGGGCCTTTTGCCCCGGCTTGACCAGCGGGACATCGACTTCGTCGACGCGGGCGCGGACCTGCATCTTGGAAAGATCGCTGATCGTCATGATGCTGGTGCCGAGGTTATTCATCGTGCCCGTGATGACGACCTCGCCGATCTTGGCGTCGAGCTTCGAGACGATCCCATCGATGGGTGAGATGATTCGCGTGCGCCGTAGGTCTTCCTTGACACGCCTGAGATAGGCCTCGGCCTCGACGAGTTCCTGCTTGCGCATATCGAGGACCGCTTTGGACTTCTTGAGCCCGGTAATGTAATCCATTCGCTCCTGGTCGCTGGTGGCGTCCACCTCCGCGAGTCGGAGCTGGCGGCGATAGTCGCGGTCGGCCTTTTCCAAATCGGCGTCGGCCTCGACGGTGCCGGCCCTGAGGCGGCAGACGCGGGCTTCGCCGGACTCGACTTCGGCCTGGAGGTCGCGGTCGTTGAGCCGGCAGAGCAGGTCGCCTTTTTTCACGAGGCTGCCTTCTTCGATCGGCATCTCGTCGATCTTGGCGACGATCTCCGAGCGAATCTGTACTTCGAGCGTGGCCTCGACGTCGCCGGGGGCTTGTACAAGGCGGACGATCTCCTGCCGCTCGGGCCAGGAAATGTTGACGGTGAGCGGGAGCTCGTCGGCGATGTGCAGGATCGGCTTGGCGTCGGAACCTCGACGGAGACTACCTACGGCGAAGAGCCCACCGGCGACCGCGAGGATTATCAAGACAGTAACTATTCGCTTCATCAATCAATCCTTTTCAGACGGATTCTCAAAAACTTCCAGCATACTCCAGGCCAACGCGCGCCGCGGAGGCGATGAGAAACAAGGATGCACACCAAGCGATCGCGCCGCGGCG
>CAYMXF010000233.1:3978-5541 GCA_964393935.1 uncultured Planctomycetaceae bacterium | reverse complement strand
ATGCCGGTCGGGCCGATCGAAAGTTGCGTCGCGCGCCAGCGGCCGTCCACGTTTTTCAACCGGATTTGAATATCCGCCCGAAGCAGGGGATTGACCCCTCGGTGGAGGGCATCCGCGCGAGCCGTTGCGTCCAGTGTGTTCGGTGGATTTTGGGCGGGTTGAGAAGTAGCGCTGGGTGTCGGTGTGGCGTGGCTCGGCGACTGAAGGGACGCCATGACCATCTTATCTTCCGGCGATTCGGCGGTAATGTGGACATCCGCAAACGTTTGTGAACCGGCGGCCAGCACGCGGAGCGTCTCCGGCATCAATCCCTTGGCGTAACGGGCGACGAGGGAGACCCACGACTCCGACGTCAGCGTCAGCGCGGCCTCGTCGCTGATGTCCTTGGCGATATTGGCGGAACCTCCCGTCCGCAACTGTTCGGCGACCTCCTTCTTCGCCGTCAAACTCAGGATTTCGGCCATGGCCCGCTCATACGCCTTGCGGCGCTCCGGCATACCCAGGCCGTGCGCCCGGGCCTCCTGCGCGCGGCCGATGGCGGCGAGCAGGGCGTTGGCGACCTCGCCGGGTGGAGCGTCCGCGGAGACGGGCGGGGACATTTCCTCGACGGTAATGCCGTTATTCGCGCCATGACGCCGCTTGTCTTCGCAGCCTAGTGGCGACAGGAGAAGAAGGGCGATCAGGAGAACAAACGAGTTAGACTTGATTCGGTGAGCCATCGCCACGCGAGTCTAAGGCGGCCCGTGATTGGATGCAATTCTTTACAAGGGATCCCTGACCGAGGTGGCGATTCGTGTTCCCCACCGCTGAAGCGGTGGGCCACCCAACCAGCGCGGAGTTGCAGTTCCTTGCGGGCGATTCGCCGGGCCACTAGACTCGTGTGCCCGGGGTGAATCCGTGACGGCCATGTCCGCGATCGATCCTGCCCGACTGGAAGCCGCGACGAGGCGAATCGGCGAGGAGATTTTTCAACGCGCCGAGCACGCCGCCCCTTCCTTCTTCTCGCAGGAATATTGGCAGACGCGGGGCATGGAGTGGCTGACCCGCGACGAAGACCTCAAGTTAAGGCTTTTTCGGTTCATCGAAGTCCTGCCGACGCTTCGCAACTCGGTAGCGGTCGCGCGGCACCTCAAGGAATACCTCGATCGCAACGGCGAGCATGGGCAGGCCCTGCCGCTGGCCTTGGAGGCGGCGCTGTCGTTCGGCCGTTGCGACTCGTTTCATGCCTCGCTGGCGGCCTGGGGAGCGAGGACCGCCTGCGTCCGCTCGGCAACGCAGTTCATCTGCGGGAGCACGCCTCAGGAGGCGATCGCTTCCGTACTGAGGATGCGGCGCGAGGGCATGGCCTTCACGCTCGACGTACTCGGCGAGACGGTGATCGCCGACCGAATCGCCGCCGGGCTTCAACAGCTTTATATCGAACTGGTCGAGCAACTGAGCGCCTCAGCGCCCGATTGGCCCGCATCGCCGGTGCTTGATGTCGCGCCGTGGGGATCGATCCCGCGCGTGAATATCTCGATCAAGCTGACCGGCATCGTCGCGAAGTTCGACCCGATCGATCCC
>CAYMXF010000233.1:1455-3878 GCA_964393935.1 uncultured Planctomycetaceae bacterium | reverse complement strand
GTGACCGTGCGCCTGGTCAAGGGGGCGTATTGGGACTACGAAACCGCGACCGCGATCAGAAGTGGTTGGCCGATTCCGGTCTTCACGAAGAAGTGGCAATCTGACACATCGTTTGAGCGGATCGCGCGGATGATGCTTGAAGGCGCGGACATCATCCGCCCGGCTTTTGCCAGCCACAACGTGCGCTCGATCGCACATGCCCTCGCTCTGGAAGAATCGCTCGGTCTTTCACCGAGGACCGTCGAGCTTCAGATGCTTACCGGCATGGGCGAACCGCTCAAGCGCGCCGTCGTGGAGATGGGCCAACGCCTGCGTGTGTACGCGCCGTTCGGCAATCTCATCCCCGGCATGGCATACCTGATCCGGCGGTTGATCGAAAACACCGCGAACGAATCCTTCCTGCGGCAGAGCTTCGGCGGGCAGGCATCGATCGATGAATTTCTCAGAGCGCCGGGGCCCCATTGGGATCCCACGGTCAGCCCATTGCCCAAGCCGATTATCGAGGATACAGACGAGTATGCAGAAATGAACCCATTTGAAAACGAATCGGAAGTTGATTTCTCCAGACCGGCGAATCGCCGAACGATGGACGAGGCGCTGGCCAAGGCCCGCGCGCAGTTCGGCCGGCGTTATCCGGCGATCATCGACGGCGAGTCGGTGGAAGCCGGACGTTGGCGCGACGCGCTGAATCCGTCGGACACGAGTCAGATCGTCGGTCAGACGGCGATCTGTGATGCCGCAATGGCGGATCGCGCGGTCGAGGCTTCGCAGCGAGCCGCTGAAGAATGGGCGGCGACTCCGCCGGTCGAGCGGGCCGCGCTGATGTCAAAGGCGGCGAATCGTTTGCACGACCGGCGCTTCGAGTTCGCGGCCTGGCTCGTCTACGAGGTCGGCAAGCCCTGGCGCGAAGCCCACGGCGACGTGATGGAGGCGATCGACTACCTGCGGTTCTACGCCTTTGAAATGGAGCGGCTGACGTCGCGCGTCCGGCGGCGAAGCTTCACCGGCGAATCCAACGAATATCTTTACGGCCCGCGCGGCGTCGTCGCAGTGCTCAGCCCGTTCTCGTTCCCGATCGCGCTGCTCGCCGGCATGACCTCGGCGGCACTGGTGACGGGCAACACGGTGATTGTAAAACCCGCGAGCCAAGCATCGACCTGCGGTTACAAGTTGGTCGAGCTGCTTAATGGCGTGGGCCTGCCTGTTGGAGTCTTGAATTTTGTGCCGGGTAAGGGTGAGGAAATCGGGGCGCACCTTGTCCGCCATCCCGGCGTGGACATGATCGCCTTCACCGGCTCCAGCGCAATCGGGTGCCGGATCATCGAGGAGGCGCGGCACGTTCGCGCCGGGCAGCCGCAATTCAAACATGTCATCGCCGACATGGGCGGCAAGAACGCGCTGATCGTCGACGACGACGCGGACTTGGACGAAGCGGTGCAAGCAATGATCGCCTCAGGGCTCGGCTACTCGGGACAAAAGTGCACGTCGTGCTCGCGGGCGATTGTTCTCTCGGAGGTGCACGACGATTTCGTCTCGAAGCTCGTAGAAGCGGTGCGCGGCGTCAAGCCGGCGGCGGCGGATCTGCCCGGTACGACCGTCGGACCCCTCGTCGATGCCGAGGCCCTGGCACGAGCGAAGCAATACGTCGAGATCGGCAAACGCGAGGCGAGGTGCGTCCTGGATTGCGCGGAGACCGAGATGGGAGCAACGGGCTATTACTTCGCCCCCGTGATTTTCGCGGATGCCCGGGCGGACTCACGAATCGCGCAGGAAGAAATCCTTGCGCCGATTTTGACTGTTCTTCGTGCAGACACTTTTGAACAAGCATTGGAGATTGCCGACGCGACGCCGTACGCGTTGACCGCCGGCGTCTTTTCAAGGAGCCCGGCTCACATCGAACTGGCTAAGCGGCGGCTGCACGTCGGAACGATCTACGTGAATCGCAAGACCACCGTCTCGCGCGTGGATCGGCAGCCCTTTGGCGGCTTTCGCATGTCCGGCCTCGGCACGAAGACCGGCGGGCCGGACTATCTGCTCCAATTCATGCTCCCTCGAACCGTCTGCGAGAACACGATGCGCCACGGCTTCGCCCCGATGAACGAGCGCGGAACGATCCGTAATACCTTCGAATCCGAACAGGCGACACCGTCGTAATCGCGTATGATGGATTCCCAAGAAGCGCCGCCTCGTCAAAAGCCGCTCCTGATCTTCGATGGCGATTGCGGCTTTTGCCGCCGTTGGGTCGCAAGGGGACAATCGTTGACCGGCGACCGCGTGGACTACGCGGCGTCGCAGGAAGTTGCTTCAAAGTTCCCACATATTTCCCCGGAACAATTCAAGGACGCCGCGTGGCTCATCCTTCCTGACGGCATGGCGCTAAGCGGCGCGGCCGCCATTCTCCGCGCGTTGAAGGAAGCGCCGGG
>CAYMXF010000233.1:0-1355 GCA_964393935.1 uncultured Planctomycetaceae bacterium | reverse complement strand
AGCGTCGGTCAGGACTTTTTCAGCTTTCAATGGGACACGCTCCTGCTCGAAACGGGCCTGCTCGCGGTCTTCGTCGCCCCGTGGCGAATCCGATCCTGGCGAGGGCCGGAGCCCGACCCGCCGGCGGCCTTCGTTTGGTTACTTCGCCTCCTTCTATTCAAGCTGATGTTTCTCTCCGGCGCGACGAAGCTGAGCTACAGCGACTCTACGTGGCACGACCTGACCGCCCTCACGTATCACTACGAGACGCAGCCGCTGCCGACCTGGATCGGTTGGTACGCCCATCAACTACCGCAGTGGTTTCAGCAATTTTCGTGCGTGGTCATGTTCTTCGTCGAGTTGGCCCTGCCATTCTTTATCTTCGGGCCGCGGCGGATGAAACAAGTCGCCTTTGTGGGATTTCTGTTCCTGCAAGTGCTCATCGCGCTGACGGGAAATTACAACTTCTTCAATCTGCTGACGCTCTCGCTCTGCGTCATGCTGCTCGATGACGCGCTTCTCTCGCGCCGAAGAACCGATGCCGGGCAATCGCCCATGCTTTCAACCGCGCCGATGACCACCCGACCCGTTTGGAAGCGAGGCCTCATCGCCGTCGCCTTCCTCTTCATTGTGAGCGTCAGCTCGATCGAGGGCTATGAAGAGATCATCGGTCGCGGCAGTTTGTCGCCGAACCTGGCGAAAGCGCTGTCCTACGTTCGGTCATTTCGCTCGATCAACGGCTACGGCCTTTTCCGCGTGATGACGGTGCAGCGCCCGGAGATCGTACTGGAAGGTAGCGACGACAGCGAGAATTGGATAGAATACGAGTTTCAATTCAAGCCGGGCGACCTGAAGAAACCGCCGGGCTTCGTCGAGCCGCATCAACCGCGGCTGGATTGGCAGATGTGGTTCGCCGCGTTGTCCGCACCGCGCTATCCCACTTGGTTTGCGAGGTTCGCTCTACGGCTCTTGGAAGGCTCGCCCGCCGTGAGAGGATTGCTGGCCAAGACGCCGTTCCCCGATCACCCGCCGAAGTACCTGCGGGCGGTGCTGTATCAATACCACTTCACGACCCGCGAGGAGCGTGCCGCCACCGCCGAGTGGTGGCGCCGCGGACGGGTCGGACTTTATCTGCCGCCGGTATCGCTGAGAGCCCAACCATAACCCCTGAAAACCACGATTCCGGGGGGGATTTCACAACTTAGGTTTCAAGAACTAATAAACAAGGTCTGTTTTGCTCTTTAGTTTACGTAAACGATTCGTTAGAATGGCTGGACGTGAGGAATGGAGCCGACGCTGAGCGGTTGACCTGTCAAAGTGAAACCGCGAGATCGTGCCGGCAAGGGATGAGGGGAAATCTCTGCGTCCGCAGTGAC
>CAYMXF010000232.1:0-5593 GCA_964393935.1 uncultured Planctomycetaceae bacterium | reverse complement strand
GTCACGCAGGCGTCGCAGCCGGTGCAAAGGTCCTCGTCGAGGATCGCCAGTTGTTTGGGAAGTTTCTTCGCCATGCGCTAAATAGCCCGAACTCCGCCGCCGCGGCGGGCGTCATACCGGCAAGATGCCGGTGCCACACAGGCCTATCCCGCTAGACTCCGCGGGAAACAGCCGAGGGCGGCTGTTCTACACGCCTACCCGAATAGGCTTTTAAGAAGCCGGCGGTCGAGGGAAGATAGTTGCAGGCGACTTCTCAGGCAAGGCCGTGGGGGCGTTTGGCCTGTGGCGTGCCTACGCCCCGACGCCGCGTCCGGACGACCGGCGGAAGGCGGTGGGCTGGCGAATGATCGGGCGACGGTTCGACGGCATCCCCAGCGAGGGTAAGGCGCGACAGGTCGATAGCGGGCCGGCCGTTGCCATTGGACTTGCCATTTCCGTTGGAGCGGTCGTTTCCATTGCCGTTACTGCCCGCGTACGCGGCGACCGGGTCTTCTTCCTCTTGGCTAAAGACCATCGGACGGCTGGCCTGGATCCGCTCCTCGGCGGCCCCGGATAGGAGCTCCTCCGTCGTGACCAGCACGGCGCCCTTCGCATCCATCTGCCGCATCGCTAACTCGGCGTCGCTGGCGCTCCAGAATCCGCAGGCGTCGGTGACGACGGCGATCCGATGTTGCCGGGCCAGCAACCCGAGTACGGCAACCTTGACGCAATGTTCCGCAACCGTGCCGAAGACGACCAGGTGATGCGCTGACACTAAATTCACAAGGCGGTCGGCCTTCGGGTTGGTCAGAAAATCGCGGCTGCGCTTCGTGAAGATCACCTGTTGAAACCGCCGGAAGATATCGAGCGGCAAATCAAACGTATTGTCGCCGGTACAGACCGTGCGGCGAGGCAACAACGTAAACGGAAGCTTGCGCTGGCCCGGTGTACGATCGACGCAATAAGACGGCAGGCCCCGGATGGATTCGCCGGGACGGTGTGCTTCGATCGTCGAGATGATGGGAAGCGATTCGATGCGCCCCCAGTTCATCAACTTTCTGATATTCGGTAGGATCTCGCCACGATTCGTGACCGGCAAAGCCCCGCGGGGCAATAACAGATCACATTGCGTGTTGAGATCGACCAGGATTCGATTGAACGAATTGCGGCGCGCTATTGCGCTCATCGTCCGCCTCCCCTCGCCCAATTCAACTCTCGAACTCCAGCGTTACTCGCTGACGAATGTTACAGGCATGGTTGCGGGACAACCGCCTGCAAGGAAGGGAAAGCCCCTAAAGAAACCTTCTGAGATGATTTTGATCCCCGATCATGATGCGAATTACTTCCCCTACACCGTGCAAAATCTTACACCCGCCGACCCCGTTTGGCGAGTGAAGATTTAGAAAATTGTGGAGCTACAACCGGAAATATCCTGTTAAGAAGGGGGCGACCCGCATCGAAAGACTGCTACGATCCCCCCAGGAGGAAAGCACTGATAAAGCGGTATGACCGGCATGGATAACCTATGTTAACGATGCATTCCACCTCCGAATGTCGCATGTATGGCACTCCCTGCGTCCTATCCATCCCAGCCCATTAGGCTAGAATCGAGGTTATGGGGGTTGAGATGAGGAAGACTGTGCGAAAATTCCCAGTCTTTATAGGGCATATTTGGAGTCCTTCGATCCGCTTCCTGGACGCAAATTTGAGATTTCTTCGGCCCATCGGCCGGACGCAACGAGCTATCGGAGGTCGCGCGACGGTCGCAGCAATCCTCTTATTTCTTCTCGGCGGGTGCAGCGAGATCGATTGGAACTGGGATTGGTGGAAGCCGCCGCGCCGCGTCGTGCGGCCCGTGGCGCGCCGCCCGACGACGCAACCTCAAGAAAAACCGGTGGCGAAACAACCGCCTCCATCGCAAGTCCAACGCGAGACCGCACACATCGAACGCGCGCCGACGCCCGAGGCGATGTCGTCGCCTGACAACGCGCCGAGGCAAACGACGCCGGAGCAGTTCGATGCGGGGCCATCGCGGGCCTTCTATCACTTGTACCTTGCCAGCGGCGCGACGAAGCCGACCGACGACCCCGAGCATCGGCTGCCGTTAAGCCACGCCGGAGCGCGGACCTGCGCCCGTCTGCTGGAGATGCTCTACGTCCCCGTCGGCCGGTCGGGCAGCGAAGCCGAGTCGTATCTGCTCTACGAGAACCGCGACGAATTTCAGGCGGCTTGGCAACTCGCGCCGGCGCTGGACGTCGCGCCGGTGAAGGAGGCGACGTCGACCGTTGGGGCGGAGGCCGCCTTCCGCGCAGGCGTCGGGCTCATGCTCCACATCCTCGAATCCGGGGCAACGATTCCTAGCGGGCTTATTGAAGGATGCGAGCGGAAGCTGTCGGAGGCGGCGCAGGCGGACGGGCTGCCGGTCGTGATGCGCTGGGCGTCCGCGATCATGGCCGGTCGGCTCGTATCAGAATATCGCTACGACTACGCGACCGCGCGGAATTACTACTTACAGGCCGAACGACTCGCGGCCAACGACCCCATCGCCGTGCGAACCGCCCGCTGGTGGAAGGCCGATGCCTTCGTGCAGGAAGGCAAGCGCGTGGACGCCGGCGCTATTTATGAAGAAATCCTGGATTCAACCGATATTATGGATTCGCAGATCGTCCGCCGCTCGAAGGCCCTCCTGGCCCAGCACAAGAAACGCTAAACCGCTGCTCATCAGGCCAAAGCCGGGCAGGCCGCGACGGCCATCGCGCGGGGCGAGGGCTGAACCGACTCGAGCTGCCGCAGATAGTCGGCGAGTTCGTTCTCCGTGAAGCAGAGCAGAAACTCGCGACGGGCCGAGCAATTCAGCTTCATGATCCGATCGATGAGTTCTCGCTTCGACATGGGTGTCATCCGGAGGTGCGTCCGGCTCCCGTGATCCTGGGCGCTAACTTGGCACGCCGCTGCGCGGTCACGCTCCTCCATGGGAAAATCCCATGCATCCGAGCGTGAACGCTAGACAAGGCTCCGCCGCCTAGCGCGATGGTCTGGGCGAGTCGCGAACAGGAATGTGGGTCACGGCCTCTTGTCGCCGCACTCTCGTATCGTCTCCACCCCATCGTCGACTTTAGTTGTCGCGCACCGACAATCTTGTCGCCGGTCGTCGATCAGTCTATAGTGCCGTAACAGTCGAATCGCCGAGCACCGCACCGCCGCCGATGGCATCTCGGCGGGCCTCCGACGCACCTTCCATGAGCCCATCCGGCCTTCAACCCAACTCGACGGACCCGACAAAGCCTCCCACCGCGCCGCCGCCCTCCGAGCCGGCCGCCGTGACCCACGCCGTCAAGCATCGTGCCCGCCATCAGTTCGATTCCTGGGCCAAGAGCTACGACACGTCGATCGTGCAGCATCTGCTCTTCCAGCCCGCTTATCGGATGTTCATGGAGGAGCTGTACCGCTGGCGGCGGGCGGACGAGCGCGACTTCGACCTGCTCGACATCGGCAGCGGCACGGGCTCCTGGCTCGCGATGGTCGCGGGCAGCGGCTTGCCGGCCCGGAGGCTCGTCGGGCTGGACTACTCGGTGTCAATGTGCAACATCGCGGCGGGCAAGGCCCAGTCCATCGAGGACGCCCCCTTCTTCGTCAACGGCGATTCGGAGCACCTGCCGGTCGCGGACGAGTCGTTCGACGTGCTGACGTGCAGCCACTCGTTTCATCATTATCCGCACCAGGCGGCGGCGGTCCGGGAGATGAAGCGGATTTTGCGCCCCGGCGGACGCCTGATGATCATCGACGGCTTCCGCGACAACATCATCGGCTGGGTCCTGTTTGACATCTTCATCACGCGCGCCGAGAGCACCCCGCAGGCCAAAGTCTTCCACGCCCCTTGGAGCGTGATGCGGAAGTACTTCGAGGACGCGGGCTTCATCGACGTCCGCCAACGCAAGACGGGCATCTGGGCGCCGATCTTTCTGACGGTCGGCGTTGCGTAAACCGCACCGCGATCGCGAGGCAGCGGCGCCCCCGCTTGATCCGAAGGGCGATCCGGACGTCTAGCACGCAAGCGATTATTGTTTCCGATTCGAGCCTTCGGCTGAGACAAGGGCGAAGGGGCGATGCACGGGGAGAAAGACCTCTTCGCGCACTTCATGCTGCTCAGACGGTCTTGACGACTGATTGCAAGAGTAAACACCGATAGAGGCAACCAGATTCTCGAAAAACCGCTATCGAGGGTGACCGCGATTCGTCACGGGGGTGACAACCGTTCAGCGACAGGCCCGGAAACCATCGGCTCAACGAAATCCGCAATGAGCGACGCAAAAAGGAAAAGGCCGCCCGGTGTGAAGTGCATGTCGTCGTACGCCAGCGGCTGATCGAAATCGATGTGGCGGCTTGGAAAGTCGCGTCGGACCCTCTCGCGAAATTCATCGTCCCATGCGTCGGGAAAGATCGATTGCATGTCGTGCTTGCACACGCCGTTCAGCAGCGGTGACGCGATCATCGATCGTGCGCAGTCCATCGTGTGCAAATAAATGACGGACATATAAGGGTTTTCGATTCTAAACATTTTTTGTGTCAGCAACATGAATACCGCGCCGTGGACACGGCACATCGCGTTCATGTTGAGGGCATTGTCGATCACCGCGGCGACCGTCGGCTCGAAGTCAGCCGCGTCGATGTCATGGCCGGAGAGCCGCGGGTCGGGTTGATGAGTCGTGCCAAACGTCAAATCGGCCGTCCGGATGTATTCCTTCATCGCTCGATTGTGGACCAGGGTGTCGATCAGTCGTAGGGTGAACGGAAACGGCCGGATCGCCCAGCCGGGCGGAGGCGACTTGGCGATGACCTCCAACGGCCGTCGCATGTGCGTGTAGTCGCGGCGAAAGTCCGGCCAATGCGCGGCGTACCCGATGTCGTTGACCGGCAGGTAGGCGACGACGAGATCGGGGTGGTAGGCGAAGCCGCACACGGCGAGGTCGGTTACATTCTCCTGCGACGTGTAGCCGCCGGTGCCGGCATTGATAATCGTGATTCGCCGCCCGACACCGCGCTGACCCAGAGCTTCGGCGACGTGGAACGGCCACGTTTGAAATGTTGTCGAGCCTCCTAGGAACAGGATGCGGAATTCCCCGGGCCGCTTGGGCGCGCGGAACACGTCCACGTCCGCCGGCAGTACCTGGTGTCCGAAGACGTCAACCCGCACCCCGCCTGGAATCAGACCGAAATCGAGTTCCAGTCCGCCCGCGCTGCCTCGCGAAGTCCCAACCTCCCAGAACGTTTGGTTCGGCCGTGTGATATACCCGCGATAGGGATGTGCGATGACGTCGTTGTGAACCAACAAGCCGGGGATGAATTCCATCGGGCGTATGAACCACAAGGCGGCGACGGCCGAGATCAATTCGACTCCCAGCACGACGAGCAGGAATGTGGCGGAATAGAACAAAAACCGCCGATGAAGCGGACAAGCGAGAGGCGGCGATGTCGGTGGTGATTGCATCTAGGTTCGCGGTTTCAACTCCGCGGCGAGTTCGATCGAAGCCAAAATGATCACTTATATCTGAAGAGAAAAAATGTATCCATCGGCGAACGATGCCTCACCGCGCTGCGTTAGACTCGCCGTGGA
>CAYMXF010000231.1:0-5594 GCA_964393935.1 uncultured Planctomycetaceae bacterium | reverse complement strand
ACCGACGGACGCCGTGTAATGCAGGTCCGAGGCGACGATGCTGGCGGGGGCGCTGCCGATCGGGTTGTACGCGTTGATCCAGTAGCTCACACGAATGATCTTATTGAAGCCCCATTCGGGAATCGTCACGGCGACCTTTGGAGAGCTGTCGCCGCCCGTCGTGGTGAATTTGAGCGGCCAATCCGTCCAGCCGCGCGGCTTGTTCGGGTCCGTTCCGGTCTGGCCGTCCTTGACTCCTTCAATATCCACGGTCCGGGGGCAATAGAAGACGGTCCGGGTGTCGCGCTCGTCGGCGGGAACGAGATGGTCGCGATCGAGGATCGGCCCCCAGCCGTCCAAGGGTTGTTGCGGTCCGCCGGTGACGTTCGTCGAAGACCCCGGTACGGGCGGCAGGTTGTATGAAGGGATAACGAACCCGTCGTTGGCATCGGCGTACATCAGCAGGGCCGCGCCCAGCATGTGAAGCTGTGTTTTGCACTTGACCGAGTAGCCCTGGGCTCGCGATTGCGAGAGGGCCGGCACGAGGATTGAAATGAGAAGGGCGACGATGCTGATGACGACGAGCAGTTCGATCAACGTGAACGCAAGGCCGCGATAAGACTTGTTTTGCGGTGATTTCATGAATTGGATCCCGGATTGATCCATCGACCCTTGATGTCGGCGACGATGTTATTGAGTTTCAAGGGGGCCTGCCATTCTCTCATCCGGCAACTGTCGAAAACCTGCTGTACAAGCCGCTTCGCTCGCGTTGACAGCGCGAAGGCGTCGAGCTAAAGTGCGGCTCTTTTACCGTTGAACCGCGCGGGGGATGAAGGAACCGAGGTCATCGTGGCGACCAAATACGTTTACTTTTTTGGAAATCGCAAGGCGGAAGGTAAGGGGCATGAAAAGATGCTGCTCGGCGGCAAGGGCGCCGGCCTGGCCGAGATGACCAACATCGGCCTGCCCGTCCCCGCGGGGTTCACCATCACCACGCAAGCCTGCAAGCTCTATTACGACGGCGGCAAGAAGTGGCCGGCGGGCATGGATAAGCAGGTTCGTCTGAACCTGGAAAAGCTGGAAAGGGCCTGCAAGAAGAAGCTCGGCGATCCGCGCGATCCGCTGCTCGTTTCGGTGCGCTCAGGCGCGCCGGTATCCATGCCCGGCATGATGGAGACGGTGCTGAACCTGGGGCTGGGCGATCGCTCGGTCGAAGGGCTCGCGCGATGCACCGGCAACCCGCGCTTCGCATGGGATTCCTATCGTCGCTTCATCCAGATGTATTCGACGGTCGTAGTCGGACTGTCCAAGGAGACGCTGGAGGGCAAGCTGCACGCGATGAAGTCGCGCCTCGGCGTGAAGGCCGACACCGATTTGAAAGAGCAACACCTCCGCGAGTTGTGCGAGGAATTCAAGGCGTTCTTCCGCAATCAGACGGCTCAGGAGTTTCCGCAAAATCCGTGGGATCAACTCCGCGGCGCGATCTCGGCGGTCTTCAACTCCTGGATGGCGGAGAAGGCCGTCAAGTACCGTGAAGTCGAGAAATTCCACGGTCTGCCCGGCACGGCCGTCTCCATCTGTCAGATGGTTTTCGGCAACATGGGCGAAGACTGCGGCACGGGTGTCTGCTTTACGCGCGATCCGAACAGTGGGGAAAACATTTTCTACGGTGACCTGCTCATGAACGCGCAGGGCGAGGATGTCGTGGCGGGTATCCGTACGCCGATCCCGTTGGCGCAGCTTGGCAAGGTAAATGCCGAGGTCTATGAGCAGCTCTGCGGCGTGCGCGTGATGCTCGAGACGCATTACAAGGACATGCAGGATTTGGAGTTCACCGTCGAGCGAGGCAAGCTCTACATGCTCCAGTGCCGCAGCGGCAAGCGCACGCCGGCGGCGATTTTCAAGATTGCCGTCGATCAGGCGACCAAGCCGCTCCTCACCAAGTCCGAGGCGAATCGGCTGGTCAAGAAGGGTTATCTGCCGAAGCGTTATGCCCAGGCCGCGACGAAGCCGGTTCTTACGCCCGAGCAGGCCGTTTGCAGGATTACCGGCACGGACATCGAGCGGTTGTTCTACCCGATCATCGATCCCGCCTTCGACGCCAAGAGCCTCTCAATTCGTCACCTCGGCATTGGCATCAATGCGGTGCCAGGCGCGGCGACCGGGCAGATTGCGTTCACCGCGCCGCAGGCCGAACGGTGGAACTCCGAGGGAAAGAAGGTCATTCTCGTCCGCAAGGAGACGAGCCCGGAGGACGTGGGCGGGATGCACGCGGCGCAGGGCATTTTGACCGCGACCGGCGGCAAGACGTCGCACGCGGCGGTGGTGGCCCGCGGCTGGGGCAAGTGCTGCATCGTCGGCTGCGATCAACTTCAGATCAACGATGCCGCGCAGACGCTCTCCATCAACGGCAAGACGCTGAAGGCCGGCGAGTTCCTGACGCTCGACGGATCGGCGGGGGCGATTTACGAAGGCGAGATTCCGCTGGTCGCGCCGAAATTGCCGGACGAGTACTACACGCTGATGAAATGGTGCGACGCGCGGCGGCGTCTGAAGGTGCGGACCAATGCGGACACGCCGTACGACGCCGAGAACGCGATCAAGATGGGCGCCGAGGGAATCGGCCTGTGCCGCACTGAGCACATGTTTTTCGACACTGAGGAACGGCGGCTGGCGATCCAGCAGATGATCGTCGCCGAGACGGAGGATGAGCGCCGAACGGCGCTCGATCGCCTCCTGCCGTTCCAGCGACAGGATTTCATCGGCATCTTTGAGGCGATGGCGGGGCTGCCCGTGACCATCCGGCTGGTCGATCCGCCGCTGCACGAGTTCGTCCCGCACGATGAGGAGAAGCAGCGCGAGCTGGCGAAGCGCCTGAAGGTCGACTATGAGAAGATCCGCCGCCGGGTCGATCAGCTTCACGAGGCCAACCCGATGCTCGGCCATCGCGGGTGCCGCCTTGCGATCACCTATCCGGAAATTCTGGAAATGCAGGTCCGCGCGATCATGGAGGCGGCGGTCGAATCTCGGCGACGCGGGGTGAAAGTGTCCCCTGAGATCATGATCCCGCTTTGCATCGATGCGAAAGAGTTAAAGATTTTGACCGACCAGACTCGCTACATAGCGGAGGAGGTCTTGCGCGTCGCGGGCATGAAGGTTCCCTATCTCGTCGGGACGATGATCGAGACCCCGCGCGCGGCGCTCACGGCCGACAAGGTCGCGGAAGTCGCGGATTTCTTCTCCTTTGGCACGAACGATCTTACGCAGATGGTCATGGGGCTGTCGCGCGACGATGCCGGCCGTTTTCTGCCGGATTACATCAACCAGGAGAAGGCGGCGATCTTCGCCACGGATCCCTTTCAGACGCTCGATCGCGAAGGCGTCGGCCAACTCGTCGAGCACGCGATCAAGAAAGGCCGCTCGAAGAAGCCCGCGCTGAAGATCGGCATCTGCGGCGAGCACGGCGGCGACCCCGCGTCGGTACACTTCTGCCACGAAGCCGGCATGGACTACGTCAGTTGTTCGCCGTATCGAGTGCCCATCGCTCGCCTCGCCGCCGCCCAGGCGGCGATCCAACAAAGGCACAAGCGAAAAACTTCCGGATAAGCAGCGGCACTCCCGGCTCGACGGCGCCAGATCTTCGGAAAACCGAGTTAACTTGCGAGCAGACAAGAACCTATGTTTTGAATCGCGGGGAGTTGACAAATCCGCTGAGTCGTTGTAGTCTCAATGGTGTTCTAGCAGCAGAGTGAATGAAGGTCGGTTCGCGCGAGTTTTCCTGTTCGAGAACCAGCAGCGGCCCATTTTGGTTGATTCATTCAACGCCTTCTCTTGTGACGTAAGTGTCGGCCGCGCCCTGCTCGTTTCTCAGCCTTTCGACTGAACTCCATCGACCTTCAACAGCTTTTTTGAAGTCAAAGAAATAATCGCCCCCCTGTGCGTGAGTGTCGGGCGTCTTTTCTGCTCCGGTGGTTATGGGGCGACGTGCATCGCTCGAACGGGCTTCAAGGCCCGATCGGCCGTGCGGCACCTTCGCCCCGAAAGAATTCAACGGCGCGTGGGGCCTATTGCTTCGGCCAACGGGAGCCTTTCGGATACAGGTGCCAATCGAATAAAACCATCGACATGGGGGACTTGAAAGGAGCGTTCCATGCGAGCCCTATCACGCGGCCAGATCGTCACTGTCTATTCGTGCGCGATCGCGCTCTCCTGCGGCCTGACGGCGGCGAGCATGGCGCTCGCCTTTGAGGGCCTCGATCCTCCCGGTTCTCAGCGGCCCATTGCAACGCCTGATCCGCAAGAGCCCAAGTTGAAAGTCCCTTCCGTCCGCGGCGGGTCTTGTTCGTGTACCCTCGTCGGGTTCACCGTGACGCTCTTGACGGGATGCATCTTCAATACGTCTCCGACGCCGCCGACGTTGACCTGCGGCGGTTCGCCGGTGGCCGGCGTCACCATCTCCGTCGAGACGACGGCTGACGGTCAAATCGCTGTCTACTCGTTCTCGAATAACTTGCATATCCCCGATATGGAATCGGTCTCCGCCTTCGGCACTCGTCCCATGCGCATCGAGGCCTTCGGGACGATCTGCATTAACGGCGTTTTGCAGTCGCCGTTCGGCAACCTCGGCGGGGGACAAAAAGGATCGGGCGGAGCCGGCAAGCTGGGAGGCGCGAGCGGCTCTCTGGTCAACAACGGCACCGGGGGCGCGGCCGGCGGGAACGGCGCTAACGGTACGAACGGCACGGGCGGTATGGCGGGCGCTTTTGGCACCCGCGGCACAATGGGCCTGAAAGGAACCAAGGGAGATGACTTGGGGTTCGGAGGTTTCGGCGGCCCGGCGCCTTATGTTCCAGGGGAGGATGGTTTTCCAGGCGCCGACAATGCGACGGACGGCACGGATGGAACGCTTGGGACGGACGGAACTGCGGGGACGCCGGGCACTAACGGAACCGCCGGGGGCCTCGGCACGGCTGGCATGGCGGGGAACAACGGCGGTTTCGGATTCGGTGGCCTTCCAGGCGTCGCCGGCGGTTCGGGTACCGGCGGCAGTCCTGGTTTTGGCGGCAATTCTGGAGGCGGGCCCGGCGCGGGTGGCAATCCCGGTCCTGGGGGCGATATTCCAATCGCAGGTGGCGCGGGCGGCGCATTGGGGCCTCGTGGAGTCGCGGCCGGTCTAGGCGGTTTGTATGGAGAACGTGGCGCGGCGGGTACGGCCGGCGCGACGTTCGGGACCGGAGGTCCACACGGTCTTCCTGGAGATGCAGGCGAAGGTGGCCCGGCATGTGAACCGGGCTTTCCCGGTGAGCGCGGCGAGCGGGGTAAGAAGGGTACCGATGGTGCCGATGGAATGAAGGGCGGTGACGGCGCGGCGGGCGGCATGGGGGGTCAAGGCGCGCCGGGCGGCGCTGGCGGCAATGGCGCTGCCGGCGCTCTTGGGGTCGCAGGAGGAAATGGCACACGCGGTGGCGCAGGGCAAGGCGGTCTCAATCTTGCACAGAATCTCGGCGTCATTCTCGTGCCCACCCACCCGGACGATCTCATGCTTGACGCGGGCGGCGGCGGCGGCGGTTCGGGTGGTGGCGGCAGCGGCGGCGCCGGCGGACAGGGGTCCGGCG
>CAYMXF010000230.1:0-5630 GCA_964393935.1 uncultured Planctomycetaceae bacterium | reverse complement strand
ACGCCTTCTGATCCGTCGAGAGTATTTGCCGCTCGAAGAGGCCCGGATCCAAATCCACGCCGGCCGCCTTGAGCCGGTCCAAGAAGCTCGGCCGCAACCCTGTGGCGACGAACCGCCCATGGGCCTTTCCCGTGCCGTCCAGGCCGATCTGCTCGAACTTGAAGATCTCCTGCATCGTGACGGCATCGCCTTCCATGCCTTGCACTTCGGCGATGGACATGATCTTCCTCGGCCCACCGGTCAGTCGCGCCGCGTTGATGATCAAATGCACGGCGCTGGCGAATTGCTGGCGGATCGCCTTCACCGGCAGATCGAAGCCGGCCATCATCACCATCGTCTCGATGCGTTGCACCGCGTCGCGAACGCTGTTGGCGTGAATCGTGGTGAGCGATCCGTCGTGCCCGGTGTTCATCGCCTGGAGCATGTCCAACGTCTCCGCCCCGCGGCATTCGCCGACGACGATGCGATCGGGCCGCATGCGTAGCGCGTTGATCAGCAGGTCGCGGATGCTGATCCGCCCCTTGCCTTCGATATTCGCCGGACGCGATTCCAATCGCACGACGTGCGGCTGGCGCAGCCGCAGCTCCGCCGCGTCCTCGATCGTGACGATCCGCTCTGTATCCGGGATGAACGTGGAGAGGTTGTTCAGCAGCGTCGTCTTTCCCGAGCCCGTTCCGCCCGCCACGACGATGTTCAAATGCGCGACGACGCAGGCCTTCAGGAACTCGACCATCTGCGGCGTCACCGAGCCGAACCTCACGTAGTCCTCCCATACGATCGGGTCCGTCCCGAAGCGGCGGATGGACATCGACGGCCCGTCGATGGCCAGCGGCGGAATGACCGCGTTGACGCGCGATCCGTCCTTCAGCCGCGCATCGACCATCGGCGAGACTTCGTCGCAGCGCCGCCCGACCGACGAAACGATCTTGTCGATCACGTGCATCAGGTGGGCGTTGTCCTTGAAGGTCACGCCGGTCAGTTGGAGCCGCCCCTTGCGCTCGACATAGACCTGCTTGGGACCATTGATGAGGATGTCGCTGATGATCGGGTCCTTGAGCAGCGTCTCGAGGGGCCCGAGGCCGAACGTCTCATCGAGGACTTCCGAGACCAGCCGCTGCCGATCGTTGAAATTAAGCAGCGCGTCCTGCTGATCGCACAGACCGGTGATGACCCGCTTGACCTCCTCGCGAACATCGTCGCCGCTTCGCTTCGATAGCGCCACCAGGTCCAGCATCTCGACGAGCTGCTTGTGAATCCGTGTTTTGAGATCGGAGAACTCGTCGTTGCGATCGTTGGCCGCCGTGGAGGCAGGGCCAGGCTTGGGGCCTGGGGCTTGGGGCCTGGGGCTTGGGGCCTGAGAAGAGGGCGCGCCGTTCGGGCTTCCTCCTCGGGCGCCCTCACCCCCGATCCCTGATCCCTGACCCCTGATCCCTGACCTCTGTCCCCCAACCCCCGCATTGCCGGGAGCCGTCCCGCCACGGCCGGTCTCCGACTTGGGCATCTTGAGAACGGGAACTTTGGAACGACCAAACATCGAGCATCCCCCGGCGAGGCTTGAGTCCCAGACCCCAGGTCCCTGATTCCTGAACCCTGCTCCCTCCATCGGCTTACCGGCTCGCGCCCTCGCGTTGTTTCAAGGTCCGTCGCGGTGAGCAGGGGTCACAGGGGTCGGGGATCGGGGGTCAGGGGCTTGGAGCCGTGGAGGCTGGGGCCTGGGGACAGGGGACTGGGAAGAGGGCGCGCCCTGCTCCCCGACCCCTAATCCCTGACCCCTGATCCCTGCTCCGGGCTTCCAAGAGGGCGTCGGCCAGACGGTGGATGTCCTCGCCGGAATGGTTCGCGGAGACCGATAACCGGATTCGATAGTGTCCACGGGGGACCGCCGGGAACGCGACGACGCTGGCCAGGATGCAATGTTCGTGCAGCGTCTTCATCGCGGTTTCCAGGCGTTGCACGCTGTCAAAATTGACGCACAGGATCGGACTTTCAGTGGAAAGCGGTTCCAGGCCCGCCGCTCGCAAGGCCCCGATCACCTGCCTTTGATTCTCCCAGAGCCTACCCTGCAATGCCGCAAATCGCGGCGACAGGAGAATGTCGGCGGCGGCCAAAGCACCGGCCACGAGCGTGGTCGGCAGAGGTCCGCTGAAGAGTAAACCGCCGGCGAAGTCGCGGATCGCAGCGCCCAACGTCTCCGTCGTCCCGACGAAGCCCCCATAACAGCCGATCGCCTTGGACAGGCTGCCGACGTAAATCAGGTTCTTGCGGTCGGCGCCGAGCAGATACGGCACGCCCTCGCCGCGCTGCCCAAACACGCCGAACCCGTGCGAATCGTCGAGATAGAGTAGGGAATCGGTGTCGGTCGCGATTTTGTAGAGCTGTCGGATCGGTGCGATTTTCCCCGCAAGGCTGTAAACGCCATCCGCCAGGATCAGGGCGTCTTGAGACTCGGGTTTGTCCGCCAGGGCGGAGCGGATCGCCTCCAAATCATGGTGGGGCGTCCAACGGATGTCGACGTCGTCGCAGGCCCGAAGCGCCTCGTGCATCGAATGATGGACCTGCTCGTCCGCGACGACGAGCGTCCCTCGATGCCGACCGGCCCCATGCCCTCGACTCGCCAGCAGCGGGAGCAGCGTCTGGTGGAGTGACGTCACGGTCGGAAAGACGATCGCACGTGGCAGGCCGGTGATGCGGGCCAGCCGCGCTTCCAGCGTCCTGTATTCGCCGACGGAGAAAAAGGCGCGGGAAATGTATCGATGGAGCCCGGTCGTCCGGAGCGCCTGGACACACGCTTGAATCACGGCCGGATCGGAATCCAGTCCCAGGTAGCTGGTCGTCGCGAAATCGATGAAATCCGTAGACGCCCCACCCGGCCCCGCGATGGAAAGCGTCCGCGAGTCGATTCTCGGCGTCCCCGATTGAAACAGGACCTCCGCGCTCCGCCCGCGCTCGAGGAGCGGCTTCAGATAGCGATGCGAGCGTGCGATTTTTTCCGCGACACGGTCGGCGACGGACATTCAGCGGTCACTCCCCGTAGCGGTCACTCCTCGATGCGGCGGACTCGAGGTTCCGCTGATCCTGCGCAAAGTCCGCAACGGCCGATCTTCGACCGGTATCGGACCCGCCGTTGACACAACGTCCGTGTCAAGGGCCCGATGGCCTCGGGCGCGTTCCTTTCCGACGAACGGCGTCCAACCCATCCCAAAGTATAATCGTTGGTTACAGATGATGATCGTATGGCCGATCGATTTTAGAGCGTTCGATCGCTTGGCGCGCAAGAGTTTGGTAGTTCTATGTTTATGGATCAAACGACCTGGATTCCGACCGACAGCACATTGCTGACTGGCGACCCGACCGACACAACGGCCGACGATTCGGTTATCCGTGGACGTGTGATGAATCGGCACCGTGGACCGCGAGAGGCTCGGACGTCTCCGCGGGCGCGTCACCGCCGACGGAGGCCCGGTGTCCCATGCGGAGGAACTCTAAACACCAGCAACGTCCACAGCAGTCGGCGACCCGCCGGCGGAGGCCCGGTGTCCCATGCGGAGGAACTTGCCGAAAAGACCGCCGCGCTTGGCCGTCTCGGCGGCGAACATCTCCGGACAATGGACCTTCATCGCCAGCGTCCGGATATCCTGGCGGACCTTCGATCGCTCGAACTCGGCATTCAACGAGTGTCCGATGTTGATGCTCGAACTGACGGCCTTCCAATCGTCCGCGATGGTCATGAAGAGCTTTTGATTGAGAATGGTTTCGACCTGTTCGACTTCCAGATGTGCGGACTCGCGGCCTAGACGATTGCAGATGAACGCGATCCGCTCGGGGTTGAAGCCCTGAACGGCAAGCTCCTGCACCATCCGGTCGGTATTCCGCACGCTTGTCACCAGGAGCTGGAGCACGAGAAAGATGTGGTCCGCCGCGTCGAGGACGCTCCGGCCGCCGGGGTCGTGACGCATCGGTCCATCAACCACAACGTAGGAGCACATCTCCTGAAGCTTCGTGAGGACGTTGGCGCAGTGCGCCGCCGTGATCATCTCCGCCTGGGCGAAGGAGTGTGGACGGCGGAGAACGTAAAGCCCCGACTCGTGGCGGGCGAGGGCCTTCATGACCATCTGCGGATCGAGCTGCTCGGGCGTGCTGCACAGGTCGGCGACGGTGTGCTGACCGCGGACATCGAGCAGTGTCGCGACATGGCCGAAGCGGAAATCCAGATCGACGAGCGCGACCTTTTGCGACGGCCCGACGAGGTCGCACAGCTCGACGGCCAGGTTCACGGCGATCGTCGTGCTCCCCACGCCCCCGGCGCTGCCCATCACGGAGATCAGCTTGCCGGGCTGCTCCGTCCGCGCGACGGCGCCCATCATGCGGCCGAGGGCCTGTTCGAATTCCTCCACGGTGAGCGGTTTGACCAGGTATTCCTTGATGCCCGCTCGCATGGCCGCGAGGACCAGGTTGCCGTCGGTCTGACTGCTGAGGGCGAAGACCGGCAGCTCCGGCATCGCCTCCTTGAGTTGTCGAAGACATTCCAGGACCACAGCGGCGTTCGGATCCAGATCGGCAATGACCAGATCGGTGGGAAATTGTGCGACGGCCTGCGAAAAGAGGCTGGGCTCGTCGAGTTCCGCAACGATGCGCGCCTGCGGCAGGCTCGTGAGCGTACGGCGCAGCTCGGGCTTCGCGGTCTCGTTGGACGTAAAAAGGATGACCCGTACCGGCTGCGCCATGTTTTCTTACTTTGCTTCCCTCGCGGTCAGAAACGAACCCGCCAAGCGGTCGGACGGTCCGATCACAGAAGACCGCGCTTCATCGGCTTCTTATCGGCCACCCTCAATCGTGACTTTTGGTCCAAGGCGGGGCCGCACGAGAGGAGAGGGTCGGTGAATCTTCGCGTCAAACGCGCCGTCACCGGGCCCTCTCGCTGCGAGTTTTTCGCCCGGGGCAAGCCTTGCGGAGTCTGCGTCCGATATCCGCTCGACCACCTCGGGCGTTCGCCTGAGTGGATCAGCCGCACCGGGCGTCGTTCGCGCCTCGCGAGCCTCACTGCACCAGGATCGGGGATATCGGCTGGACCCCGAACAGTTCGAAGACCATCTGCTCATTGACGTGGAATTCGATGTCGCCATTCACGGTAAGTTCGCCCCCCGCCAGCACGGTCCCGGTCCCGATGAAGTCACCCATCACATTGACCGACGCGGTCGGAGCAATCAACGCTCCAATGAACTCGGCGGTTCCACTGAGGTATATATCCGGACCCAGCGCGTAGATGATCAGGTTCTCCGCCATCCCCGTCGTGTTCACCAGCCCCCCGCCGGTCAGGATCGCGTCACCTTCGATGTACATCGTCGTCGGGCCGGTGATTTCGATATACCCCCCTCCCTCAATCCTGACGGATTTAAAGTAAAACGTGCCGGGCGGCAGCGTCAGGTGATCGAGGCCGGTCACGAACAATTTGCCCGGGCCCTTAAATGGATTGTGACCCTCGAACGTTTTCGGGATCAGCGCATTGTCGTTGTCGGCCTCGGCGGCCGCGTAATCAACGGTCAGGTTCGGCATCGGGTCGCACACGTGATCATCGATGAGGCCGAGTACTTCGTACGATCCGCCGGACGCATTGAATTCGTGGCCTTCGC
>CAYMXF010000229.1:0-5635 GCA_964393935.1 uncultured Planctomycetaceae bacterium | reverse complement strand
ACCATCCTGTCAGGCCGGCTCCCCTCGGTTACACTCTGCGGCGTCGATGAAACAGCAAACGCCCGAGCCAGCCGCCCGATCAAAATCCGCGTCGCGCCCGCGGGAGCCCGAACGATCCAGCCGCCCGCCGGAAGAGCCGACGAAGATGACGGCCGGCGAACGTTTTCGAGCCCCCGCGCGGCTCGTCGGCGCGCAGGCCAAAATCGAAAAGACCCGCTCGATCTTCCTCCTCACCGGCGCGACGCTCGCCGCCTGTTGCCTCGTCTTTCCAGACGTCGGATGGTGGCTGCTCGGCTACGTCTGCCTCGTGCCCTGGCTCGTCTGCGTCTGCACGGCCCAGCGCGCGCGCCTGGTCTATCTGGCGAGCTGGCTGCTGGGCATCGGCTACTTTGCGTTCAACATCCGCTGGATGATTTTCGTCACCCTACCGGGCTACCTCGCCATCGTCGCCTATTTCTCGCTCTACTTTCCCCTGGCCGCCTGGCCGATCCGCCACATGTACAAGCGGCACAACGTCTCCGTCGCCCTGACGGCGCCGATCGTCTGGGTGGCGTTGGAATATCTCCGCTCGATCACGCCGCTGGGTTTCCCGTGGGTGCTGCTCGGCCAAAGCCAATACCAGATCATCAACATGATCCAGATCGCCGACCTCGTCGGGGTCTATGGCGTGAGCTTCGTCTTGGCCATGGTCAACGGGTGGATCACCGATCTTCTCATCCAGCCGATCCTGATCTGGCGGACCGAACAGGCCACGCGCCTGCCGATCGGCTCGCTGACGACGCTGGTCGTCGTGCTCGGCACGATGATCTACGGCAGCGCCCAGCGCTCCAATAAATACCTGGAACCGGGCCCGCGCGTCGCCGTGGTGCAGCACGATTTCCCCATGTACGTCGACGCGGACCGGGCCAACCGGACGCCGATCGAAAGCATGTTCAACAGTTTCCTGGAGTTGGCGCGGCAGGCCGCCGCCGAGAAGCCTGACCTCATCGTGCTGCCGGAAACCGCCATGCAGGGTTACATCAACGACAAGTTCCTGGACGCGACGCCGGGCGAGCTGGACGAAATCCAGCGCCGCCGCTATCCGCCCAACACGTACCAGGGGTACATGGCCGCGATGCAGAAATGGAGCCGCCGCGTCCGCGACGCCTTTCAAAAGCTCAGCACCGACTCCGGCGTGCCGATCGTGATCGGCTCGTCGTCCATCGAGTGGAAACCGACGGCGATCCCCCCGCGCGTGGACTCCTACAACTCCGCCTTTTTGCTGCAACCGGGCCGTACGACGCCCATGGACCGTTACGACAAGGTCCACCTCGTGCTGTTCGGCGAGTACGTGCCGTTTCGTTTCAGCCATCGCTGGCTTTACGACTGGCTCAACGGCCTCACGCCTTGGGGCCGGATGGGCATCGAGTATTCGCTCAGCGAGGGTTCTGAGTTTCGCCCGTTTGAATTCAAGGCGGCATCGCGCGGCGGCCGGTCGTATCGCGCGGCCACGCCCATTTGTTATGAAGAAATCATGCCCTATGTTACGCGCGAGTTCGTCCGCGGCGGAAAATCCGGCTCTGAGAAAGACATCGACATGCTGCTCTCCATCAGCAACGACGGGTGGTTCCTGCACTCGGCCGAGCTGGAGCAGCACCTGGCGGCGGCGGTCTTCCGCGCCGTCGAGCACCGCATCGCCATCGCGCGGAGCGTCAACACCGGGGCCAGCGCGGTGATCCACCCCAACGGCAAGATCCACGAACGCGTGACGATCTCGCCCGAGAAGCTGGCCTTGCTCGAACCGGTCGACGCCGCGCTCGCCCGGTTGGATGGCGAGGCGCAGGCGATGGCCCAACACGCGGAACAGAAAGAAGAGTATTTGGCGGCCTGGACGGAACTGCGCAAGACGCAGATAGGCCCATTTCGGAAAGCGTTGGCGGCCCTCGGAAAGGAATACAGCTTCATCGACGAGCGGCTGGGTGGGTTGATGCTGCCTCTGGCGGCGCAGGATAAAGCCAAGCGCGGAGCCGCGATCGCCGAACTCCGCGACCAACTCAACGAGGACCGGCAAACGCTCGCGCGATGGAAGGAAAAACCCGATACCGCCCCCGGGTATAGCATCGCGGAAGTCAAATGTGACAGCCATGCGACGACCTATTCGCGATGGGGCGACTGGTTCCCGCAGGCGTCGATCGCGCTACTCGTGATGATGCTGTTGGATTGGAGCTTGCGACGGATTTTTCGACCAGCGAAGGAACAAGGGTAAAGCCATGGATACGGCGAGTTGGATGCGGCGATGCGAACGACGGCTTCTTCATTTTGGTCTATTGGCTGCGACGCTGCCGTTGACGTCGGGATGCTTCGGCTCGCTCCGCGGGTCGTTGCCGGAGCGTGAACAAAACAGCTTCCGCTCCGCGGCGCTGGACTTCCTCAAAAAATCGGCTTACAGCGATGAACCCGTCGTGCGAATGCAGGCCATCGAAGCCATGCAGGAGATCGCCCCGCGCGAAGGCCTGAAAGATATCGAGGGCAACATCGACAACGGCTACGCCGGCGTGAGCTTTGCCGCCTTGATGGCCGTCGGCACGCTCAAGGAAGCCGAAGTGATCGAGCGAATCCGAACAAGGGCGGAAGATTCCGACGCCAGCGTGAAAATCGCCGCGATCTTCGCGCTGCATCGTCTCGGAGATCAGAACCGAACCGGCGAACTGTCGGAACTCCTGCTGAAACATCGCGACGCGAGAGTTCGCGCCAACGCCGCCCTGGCGATTGGCCGATTGGGAGAACCGGGTTCCGCCCGAGTGCTCCATACGGCCCTCAAGCGGGAACAAAAAGACGCCGTGAAGATGCAGATCCTCGAAGCGCTGGCCATGCTTGGCGATTCGGAGGCCATCGAACGGCTTAGGTTTTATGGCTATAGCGCGGTACCGGATCAATCGGCCCTTGCGCTCATGCTCCTGGCCAACGCCGGCGCCACCGAGGCGGAGGAGCTGTTCCGATATCGATTGGGCTTCGCGGATCAGCCGGAGATCAAGCTCCAGGCGGCGCGCGGACTTGGCAAGCTGGGACACGATGACGGCCTGGACCTGTCGCTGGCCTACCTCTTTTTCAATTCGCCCGACCGCAACCGCAAAAATGACCCGCCGGAGCAGCAGATCACCCGGATTCGAGCGCTGGCCGCGCTGGCACTGGAGGCCATCGGGAGCCCACTGGCCCTGGGAGCGCTTCGGCGCGCCTTCGACCATGAAGGCCAACCTGAACTGGTGCGCCTGGCGATCGCCCGAGCCGCCTTGGCCATCATGGATCGGACCTCTCACCCTCCACAATAACAAGCGTGCTCCCTTGGGGTCGCGGATAAACGAATCGATTGTTTCGACGTTTTGACTTTTCAAAAATGCGTTGGATCGCGTTCGGCATCCTGCTCTATTGCGTGACGGTCGTGCAAACCACGGTCGCCCCGATGCTCGCCCTGCACGGCATCTGGCCGGACTTCCTCACCATCGTCGCGGTCTATTACGCCTTGGCCGCGGCCCCGACCGACGCGATGCTGGCCTGCTGGGTCGTGGGGCTGGCGATCGACCTGACAGGTGCGAGCTATTTCCAACACGGCAACGTCGGGATCGACGCACTTTCTCTCGGCCTCATCTCCCTCCTGCTCGTCAAGGCACGGGAGCTGACCTTCCGCGACAGCGTCTGGACGGCCCTTTTTTTCACCTTCACCGCCAAACTGATACTTTCCGTCCTGGTCGGCGTACATATGTTGTACGTGGCCAAGGTGCCGGGCCGGTTCGGCGAGATCGTGACGGTCGGCGCCTACTCGGCCGCGTACACGGCCGTCCTCGCGCCGTATGGTCACTGGATCCTGCGGCAACTCCGCGGACCGCTGGGCGTTGGTGTCTCCTACCGCTGGGGTGTAAGATGACAAGCGGTCCAGCATGTTTGAACGCCGCTTAAAGTTCGTTCTGGCCCTGGCCATCGCGTGCAGCACCGCGCTCGTCTGGCGTCTCTATCAACTCCAGATCGTGCACGGCGCGGAATTCGCCGAGAAGGCCGAGGCCGCGCTCCTGGCCCCGCGCCAGTATCTTCCGCCGCTCCGCGGGCGCATCAACGATCGCTTCGGGCAGGTCCTCGTCACTGACGAGCCGGCGCACGACGTCACTGTTCACTACGGCGCACTGTCCATGAACGAGCCTTATCTCCTCCGCGTCGCGGACTACCTCCGCCAAAAGGAGCCGCGCTGGGCGAAGGCAAGCCGCCGAGAGCTTCGGACGGAAGTGCGGGAACGGATCGCCGCCATGTGGCTGGCGCTGGAACGCATCAGCGGCACGCCGCTCCCTCAACTTCGGCGGCGGCGCGACGGCGTTTGTCGGTCGATCGAGGAGTTGCGGCGGCACCTTTGGACCCAGCGAAAGCAAAACGGCTACGACGAACCGTTTGAAAAAGTCCATCTCAAGGAAGAGGAGCTATTCCACCCCATCCTCCGCAACGTCTCGCCGCGGATTCGTACGCGAATCGAGTTGGAACTGTCGCGATCGCCCTTTGTCCGCATCGAGCCTTCAGTCCGCCGAGTCTGGCGCGAAGAGGCACGATCGCTTTGCCACGTCCTCGGACGGCTCGGGCAGGTCTCGTCGGAGGAAATCGAGAACGACCCGAAACACGACGACAGGCTTGCTTGCTATCGGTCCGGCGACCTCGCCGGAGTCAGCGGAGTCGAGCGTCTGGCCGAGCCGATGCTTCGCGGGAAACGCGGCTTTGAGGATCGCCGCCTGGACGGACACGTGGAAGAGCGTGCCCCGCCGATCGACGGGCCCGACGTGCAACTGACGATCGACGTGGAGTTGCAACAGCGGGTCGCGCAGATTCTGGCGGACGCCGTCGCGCAGCAACCCGCTTCGACCGGCGCGAGCTGCGTGGTGATCGACGTACGGACCCGTGAGGTCCTCGCGCTCGTCAGCGTGCCGACCTATGACCCGTCCGCGATCCAGGACGATTTCGCCGCCTTACGCGACGACTCGAAGTTCACCCCGCTGCGGTTCCGCGCCGTCGGCGACGAATATCAGCCGGGCTCGATCATCAAACCCGCCTCGCTCTTGGCCGGTTTCGCCAACAACCTGGTCGATCCGTTACAGCGGGTCCGCTGCGACGGGCAGCTCATTCCCGGTTCGCAAAAATGGCATTGCTGGACCTTCTGGCGCGGGATGCCCGGCCACAGCGACATCAACGCCGAGGAAGCGATTCAACATAGCTGCAACGTTTTTTTCTACACTCTGGGTCAGAAAGTCGGCGCCCGCCGCCTGACCGATTTCTATCGCAAGATCATCGACGGCTGCGAAACCGAGGCGGGGGTTCACGTCAGCACGGGGTTGATCGAGGAACGCACCGGCATCATCCCGACACGGGAATGGATGGGCGAGAATCGTCGCCGCGATTTCAATCAAGCCGACGGTCGCAACTACGCCATTGGCCAGGGCGAAATCCAAATCACACCGCTTCAGGCCGCCAACCTCTTCGCCACGCTTGCGACCGGCGTGTATCAACCGCCGACGCTGATCGCCAATGACGGCCGAGACCGGCCCGCCGTTTCCTTCCCGCAAATCTCCGAATCGCAGTGGCGGCTGGTTCGACATGGGCTTTATCGATGCGTCAATGAGGAAGG
>CAYMXF010000228.1:0-5663 GCA_964393935.1 uncultured Planctomycetaceae bacterium | reverse complement strand
CTCCTCCGCTACCAACGACAGTTGCCTCACTGCTTCGGGCGTTGGGCCGGGTCTATCCGCGGCTGTTCCGAGGGTGACTAGAGCTGCCAGGGCACCCTCCAGCTCCAAGCGAAGGTGTCCAGCTTGGCCGCCGGGAGTCAGACGGATCTCCGCGATGAGACCGCGAAGCGCCTCGGCCGCTTCAGATCGGATTTCTTCGTCATTCAAGCTTTCCGACAGGCGGGCGATCTTCTTCTGATAGATGGTGGCCATGTTGGGATTAATCCGAATCGTCGGCGGGGCTCCTCTCTTCAACTCTTCCTGTAGCAGCTGCTGTCGGCCTTCGAGCTCGAGAAGCCGCGACTTCGTCGTAGAAGTGTAGATGCCATCCTCGATGGCAGCCATAATCGACGCGATCTTCGATTGGACCTGTTCGAGCTCGCGCCTCTTATCCGACAGCGCCAGATGCTGCTGACGATGGTAGCGGTTCAGCTCGGTCACGAACTGCACGGCAAACTCCTTTACCATCTCGGGTGCGAGCAGCTTATGCTTGACGCCGGACAAGGCCCTTGCTTCGATCTCCACTCGCTTGATCGTCAAATCATTGCCACAAATGCCACGATTGCGGTGACCCGCACAGCCATAGCGATCGCTGCTGATGATGACGTAGTTGCTGCTACACTGGCCGCACTTGAGAAGTCCGGATAGGAGGTAACGCCGCCGATGCGCGCTGTTCAACGCCAAGCCGCGTTCTGTGCCGCCTACGATTCGCCGCGTCTGCTCCTGCCGCGCCTTTGCCCTACTCCAAAGTTCCGCCTCGACGATCCTCAGGTCGGGTACGTCCTTTACGATCCACTCTTTGGACGGGTTCACGCGGCCCATGCGCCGGCCGGTCGTCGGGTCCTTTACGAACCGCTGGCGATTCCACACCAGCCGACCGACATAGAGGTCGTTGTTGAGAATGCCGGTGCCACGACGCCAATTGCCATGGATTGATGAGGCGCTCCAAGCCTTGCCCATCGGCCCCGGCACGCCCTCAGAATTGAGGCGCTTGGCGATCGCCTTGGGTGACTTTCCGGCCGCATACTCGACAAAGATTCTGCGAACGATTCCGGCTTGGTAGTCGTCGATCCGCCTGCCGCCGCGCAGCGGCTGACCCATGGCATCGAAATCGCGGATCACCTGGTAGCCGTATGCCTTGCTACCTCCCGCTTTGCCCTGCTCGATCCGGCCGCGAAGCCCGCGACGGACCTTGGCGGCAAGATCCTTCAGAAACAACGCATTCATCGCACCCTTCAATCCGACGTGGAGCTCGCTAATCTCGCCCTCGGCCAACGTGAGGAGCTTCACGCCAGCAAACGTGAGGTGCTTGTAGAGCGCTGCCGTGTCCTCCTGGTCGCGCGACAGCCGGTCGAGCGCCTCGGCCACGACGACGTCGAACTCGCCGGCGCGCGCGTCCTCCAACAGCTTTTGATAGCCGGGACGGAAGCGGGTCGCCCCGCTGATCGCGTGATCGGTGTAGGTCGCGGCCAACCGCCAGCCCTCCCGGTTGATGTGTTCGCGGCAGATTCGCACCTGATCCTCGATTGACGCGTCACGCTGCAGATCGGAGGAGTAGCGGGCATAGATGACGGCGCGCATGGGGAGCCTCCCAGATCTCGAAGACGCCTCAATCCTACTCGGGATCCGACGAATCCGGGTCCGTCGCATCATCACTCCCGGCTTCATCGGCGAAGGTGGTCGTAAGCTGGCGCAGGCGGCGGCGCATGATTGCCTGGTACTGGCGATAGGCCGCCTTGCCCATGCTGTGATCATAGTAGCGTCGTGCCGTCGAGAGCGACCGGTGGCCGAGCAGGCGAGCGGTTGCCAGCGAGGACTCCGGATCGGCTTCGGCATTGTCAGTGCCCGCAATGTCTCGGAACAGGTGCGGGTTCAGAGGCCGCCCAAAGGCGGCGCGCGTGACACGGGTGATTCGGTGATAGGCCCGCATGGCACTCATGGGCCGTCCGTTGGCGCTGAGCCATAGGCGCCTGCTGGCGGCCCCCTGGTCGAGCAGTGGCCTGAAGATCGAGAGGTAGCGCATCAGAGGCTCGTCGAGGACAGCGGGCCAGGAAGCCTCGTACGGCTCGCGGGCCTTCATCTCGGCTGCCTCGAACTCCAGATACCAGCCCTGCCGGGTTTGTCGGAGGTGGCGTCCGAGTTCGATCGCGGCTAGGTTGCCGCGCCGGAGAGGTATCAGGACGAGCAGGGAAATCATCAGGGCGTCGCGGTATCGGACGGCCTTGTCGAGGCCCGCGGGGCCATCGGCCTCGACCGCCCGCAGGCGGTCGAGGCCCCAGCCAAGGATCTTGTGCGCCGGCATGAGCCGTGAGCGCTTGTCGCGGCCGCGGGGCCGCCGAGCATGCAGCCGGTTGAGCAGCTCGGTAAGCCATCGCCAGTCGCCATCTGGAACCATCGCCAGGGCCACGGCGTGCAGCTCGGCGACGCGTCCCAGAATCGTCATCGGAGCGACGGTGTCCTCGAGTTCGGCCAGATAGGCTCGGACATTCTCGGGCGTGATCCGGTCGGCCGGGGACTTGGCGGCGTCGAGGCGACCCGACCACACCAGGAATCCAAGGAACCGGCCATAACCCTTCCGCTGCTTCTTGATGGTGTCTGCCGCCCATCCGCCGGCGGCCCCGGCGTCGTGCAGCAAATCGCCAGGGGTCAGCGCCGCCGTCCAGGCCATGCGATCGGCGGCGGGCCATTCCTCGGTCTTGAGGCAGCGCCGGCGCGGATCGTCCTGCAGGCGCGTCATGACGGCCGCCGACCCCTGGTCTTGCCACCCGGGCGGGGTTCGGAGCGAGCTCCACGCCGTGCTCCGGAACGGGCGCGGCGGAGAACCATCTCCCCGTAGCGGCGGACGGCCGCCGCCGTCTCGGTGCCGGAATACACCCGGTACGTCGTGTTCACGTCCCGGTGCCCGTTGATCCGGGCCGCGAGACCATAGGCGCCCGGAAGCTCGTCGAGCACAATGTCGGTGCTGAGACGCCTGAAGGTATGGGGCGTCATCTCGATCCCGGTCCTCTCGAAGATGATTCGCTTGATCTGCATCGAGAAGAGGCTCCTTCCCTTGGGCCGGCCCTGCTCGCCCGGGAACAACCAGCAGGAGTCTGGCCCGGCCAACAGCGGATGCCAGCGATCGAGATAGTCGCGCAACGGTCGGGCGACCTCGGGCGGCAGCGGAGCTTCGAAGACGATTCCATTCTTGGTCTCCGACTCCTCGAAGACGAGCGAAGGTGTGCCGCGGCGGTCGGACCGGCTCCAGACCAGGTTCCGGCCGAGGCGGATGCCGGCTAGGTTGCTAATGCGGATCGACGTGAAGAGCAAGATCAGGATTGCGACGGCGAGTTGGACTTTCAGGGCAACGGCACGGGCCGGGTAAGGCGCCCGTGCGGCCTCCAGCAGAAGGACCCGCGGCAGGCGCAGCAGCTTCGCAAGATTGCGCTCGTCATGGAACTGACGCATCTGGTCACGGTTCTTCTGGGTCATGCCATGATAATGAAAGGAAAGCCGCGCCAGGATGCGATTCAGTGATTCGAGCTCTGTCGGCGTAACCTTGACCCAATGCCGAGCAACGGCTTTGAGCGCGCCGGCCATGCCGGCGATGGCGCCGGTGGGCTTGCCGTCCCCGCGGCCGAGTAGCCACCTGAAGGCAGCGACCAGCGTGTCCTGTTCCAGCAGACTTCCGAGGCTCGTCAGCTTGTCGGTTGGCCGCCCGGCGCGAACCGCGGCGCTTCCCAGCGCCCGCAGCTGATAAGCCCGATGCCGCACGGTCACTTCGCGTAGCGGGCGCGGGATGGCGTCAAGCGCCAAGGGGTCGGTCCCGCGCAGGTGCTCCATATATGCGCTCAGGTCCTGCTGGAACCCTTCTTGGAAGGCGCTGACCGGCAAGGTCCACCATTGACGGATCGACGGCGGTGGCGTCAGCCGGTTGTCTGGAAAGCCGGGGATGGCGCCTACGGCATCATTCCACCGGTGAATGGTCGTCCGCACCATCTGCTGCGGGTCCTTGACGATGCTCTCGACCTCGAGCGCGACCCGAAACCGGGCGATCACCTCGTCGTCGACCTGTTCGGGCGCGATGCCCTCGCCTGAGCAGAACCGCGCGAAACGGGCGAGATTCCAGTGCAGGGGTCCCGGCGGCAGCTGTCGGATCAGATGCTCCCAAGCCGGGCTGAAAGGGACCATCCGGCGACGCCGCTCGGTGGCGATCCCGGAAAGTTCGAGAGCGGCCTTGAGGTCGGTTTGGACGTTGCAGAACCGGCCGCGGCTAATGCCGGCTCGCGCTAGGTTGACCCGCTGAAGCGGCTCGCGCAGCCACTGCGGATCGCCAGGAATACGGTTCAGAGGCTGGCCCAGAATGCGGCCGATCGTCCGAACCGACGAGGCGAGGTCGTCGCGGCGGTGCTTCTTGATGGTGCTGGAGGCCAGGACCGCAGCGACAACATCGTCAAGGGTGGGAACTGAAGCGGGGAACGTCTGAGAGGAAGCCTTCGTCGTCGTCATGTTGTCTCCTTGGTGTGACGTTTTAGGTAAGATAGTGTACAAGACGTGCGTTCTGCGGAAGATCGTGAAAACGACACTTAGTAATACGTCGGCAATTACTCACTGTCGTTTTAACGAACACCGTATATGACGTTGATGGACATCGATTGTTATTTTCCCTTGGTGACCTCGCGCTCGTCGAGGAATGCCTCGAAATCCTCAGCACGAATCCGGAATTGACCCCCAAGCATCATGGCCGGGAGATGACCCTTCGCGATCCAGGAGCGCACCGTGCGCGGAGTCGTATCGCAGCGGTCGGCGATCACAGCCACGGTGAGGAGAGGGGTGTCGCCGCTCATCGCGCGGTCGTCCTTCGGTTGGATCCCGGCGGAACCGGCGACACAGCGGGACGAAGCGAAGTGGCAATCGGCGATGGCTGCAGGTTGATCGAGGCGCCGCCGTCACGATCGGTGTTGCCAAGGGCCGGCTGATCTGTGGCCGGCGCGGCCGGCGGGTCGACGCGCAGGATGAATTCACGCGCCGCTTGGCGCGCGAGCAGCCGGACGAGGGCGGCTAGAGCGGCCGGCGCCCCGGGCGATGCGCTGTCCGGGTGGCCATCCTTGGCCGTTTCCTTCGAGCTTAAACGCGGGCGCCTTAATGCCATCGAGCGAACCAGCAACCGAGGAACGATGTGTTCACACGGAAGCTGGTGACGGCAGAGCCCCCATTCGAAATACCAAAATCAATGCGGCCAGAAAATGCAGACGCTAATGCTTGTTCCACCGTTGACGACGAGCGCGCGCCGCGGTCCAACTGGCGATATCTATAGATCGATATAGTTCGAAGACTTGACGCCCCGATTTGGTTGTGCCGAGAGCCTCGAAAACAAGCTGACAGAATACAATGAATCGACCAGAATAGTAGTCACCGGAATGGGGTTTCCTTTTTGATTTACCGGATTGAATGCCTATGTTGACGGTTTCAGTTCGATTGTTCCACTTCTCTGTATCTGAGGAGCTGAGCCTCTTGTAGCTCGCCCCTGGGGGTTTGCCGGTCAGATCCTCAAAAAGCATACCCAGTACGATCACGACATGCCGATCGGCCTGATTGCGCCTGTGGCGCGCGCCGCCGCGACCGATTGCCTTAAGCGGTCTTAG
>CAYMXF010000227.1:0-5697 GCA_964393935.1 uncultured Planctomycetaceae bacterium | reverse complement strand
CTCTACGGCGACATGTGCGGCGGCCTCGCGGTCATCAGCGACGTGCCCAAGACGATGGTCTATGAGTTATCCCGATTCTACAACTCCCGCGCCGGCCGCGCCGTCATCCCCGAATCGAGCCTGACCAAGCTCCCCTCCGCCGAGCTTCGTCCCAATCAGCACGATCAGCAATCGCTGCCGCCCTATGACGTGCTCGACGCGATCCTGCACCAGTACATCGAACAGGAAAAAAGCGCCGACGATATCATCGCCGCGGGCTTCGACGCCAAGACGGTCCGCGATGTCGTCCGCAAGGTGGACGTGAACGAATACAAGCGCAAGCAAGCCGCCACGGGCCTGAAGGTCACCAGCCGCGCCTTCGGCGTCGGCCGGCGCATGCCCATCGCGGCGAGGTTCGGATGAAGAAGCCGATAACCTGCTTGGAACAAACCCGTTTACTCGATATAATGACTGCAAAGGGCATGAGTATGGTCGTCCATGTGAACGGCATCTTGAGAGGCAAACACGTCGAACTGGACCAACCGATTTCCGACTTACCAGACGGATCTCCGGTCAGTCTCGACGTGCGACCCCGCGACCCGAGTATCGCGGAGAAAAAAAATCTCGTGAAGCGACTGTGCGGCGCACTTGCAAACGACGCTTCGATCGGCCCCATTTTCGAAGAAATTGAACGGAGCAGGCGCTTGGCCTCAGAACGCCCCGTGAATTTCGATGATCCATCTTGATACGAACATCGTCGTCGCTTATTTGCGCGGTGACAAAAGGGTGGCGGATCGAATCGAAGCGGTGCTTCCCGACATATCCATTAACGCGATGGTCCTGGCCGAGTTGATCTATGGGGCCTATCGCTCGGCGCGGGCCGTTGAGAATCTCGATAAAGTCAACGAATTCGTCCGACTCGTCCCGACGGTTTCCTTCGACGCGTCGTGCGCCGCGAAGTACGGCGAAATCAAAGCACACTTGGTAACGATCGGAAAACCATGCGGTGAAGTGGATATCCTCATCGCGGCCGCGGCAGTGGCGCACGGGGCCAAGCTGGTCACCAAAAACAAGAGGCATTTCGAGAACATCCCGGGTCTCGGCCTGGACGACTGGGCAGAATAGGGATCCGCGTGATGCCGCTCATCGAATCTCACGCCCCTCCATCATTTGACAAAAAGACAATGAATTTCGAATCACGTCCCTGCCCCGCCTGCGGAAGTGGGTCATGCACGATCCATTTCACCGGCGGTGACACCATCTTTTGCTTTCCCGGAACGTTCACCGTTGTCCGTTGCACCCACTGCGACCAACTCTACACCAACCCGCGTGTCTGTGCCGAGCACATGGCCGCGTATTACCCCCGTAATTACTCCGCGCATGCCCCGGACCGCGCGACCGCCCAGCGTCGCAGCCGTCGCCACCGCGACCCCTGGGACGACCTGCCCGAGATCGGCGCAAAACGCTTGCTCGATTTCGGCTGCGGCAGCGGCGCGTATCTACTTCGCCAAAAAGCGCGGGGCTGGAACGTGATCGGCGTCGAACCCTCGCCAGATGCCGTTCGCGCCGCTCGCCGACATGGACTCAATGTCATCGAAGGAACGATCCCCGGCGTCGAGTTGCCAGACGCAAGCTTCGACATCATCACCGTCATGGCCGTCATCGGCTGTGTCTCCGAACCTCTGGCCACGCTTCGCGAGTTGCGACGTCTCCTCGCCCCCGGTGGACGAGTCATCCTCTCCGTCCACAACGCCGGCAGCCGCGCCGCCGAATTCTTCGGGCCTCACTGGCAAGGCTGGGACCTGCCCCGCCAACAAACTCACTTCACGCCGACGAGTCTCGCGTCGTTGCTCGCCCGCGCCGGTTTCGACCAACCTGAGATCACCCCCCGCCGCCGCACCTCCCGCTGGCGACACTCCGCCCGCGCCAAGGCCGCCGCGACGAACCAACTGAAATGGAAAATCCTTGCCGCCTCGCGCAACCTGTGCAGCGCCCTGGCTACCCTCTACTCCTGCGGCGACCGCTGCGACGAGATCATCGCCATCACCCACTCCCCATGAGAGGCCGATCCCGCATCATTGCACACAAAAAAAAGCCCCGACGACTCTTTATCGCCGGGGCTTCGTGCTTAAGCACCCCCACGGGGACTCGAACCCCGGTCTCCAGGATGAGAACCTGATATCCTAGGCCACTAGACGATGGGGGCCGGATAAGCCCGGCGATCATTTTGCGATCCCGGACCAGACTGAAGGAGGACGGCCAGATTAAAGCACTCCCATCGGCCCTTGGCAAGCCCCGACTTTGACGCCGCTGGAAGAGCTTCGTTGAGGTCGATATACTCGCTTACGCCAAGCGGCAAGACGCCGCCGGTCGCGACCGCCGAATTCGCACGGGTGAGATGCAGACGTAGAGCGAATATGCCGATCTTCGAGTTTCACTGCCCCGATTGTGACAAGGACTTCGAGGAATTGGTGCATTCGGCCAGGGAGACGAACGGCGTGACCTGTCCGTCGTGTGGCGCTCACAACGTCGGGCGAAAAATGAGCGTCTTTTCCGCTCGCTCGGCGACCGGGGCTTCGCCTTTACCGAAGCCCGCCGGCGCCTGCGGCCGATGCGGCGACCCCCTAGGCCCTTGTGGAATGTAACCAGCGAGACGTTCGCATGTCCGGATCAAAAGCAATCGACACGACAGTCGGGCGATCGCCTTCGGCCCCGCTCGCCGCGATTCTCGCGTGGCTCGTTCCCGGCCTCGGTCACTGGTTCATTGGCGAACGCCACCGCGGCGCAGTTTTCTTCATCGTGATTACCGTGACCTTTTGGGCCGGGATAGCCGTCGGCGGCGTCCGCACGACCGTCACGCCGAGGGAAAACGGCGCGTGGATCGCCGCGCAGCTCTGCGCCGGCCCACAAGCCGTCGCCGCTCTCTATTGGAGCAATTACCGAAGCGGACATTACAAGAACGAACTCAAGGCGGGCTACCCGGGATCGAATATTTCCGTCGTCTATGCCGGCGTCGCCGGGCTGCTCAACCTGCTCGTGATCATCGACACGCTGGCCCGCGCCGAGGCGCGAATGACGACCGTAAAGGTTCGGCCGCCGCCAAAAATGAGGGGCGGTTGACATGGGCACGGACCTGTTTCAATCCTTCTTTGTGCAACCGATCCCCGTCACCGGCTACGGTCGGCTGGGAATGTTGGTGCCGCTCGCCCTGAGCATCAGCATCGTCTACAAGACGATTCGGTGCGATCGGATCGGCCAAGTCCCCGCCGCCAGCGTGCTCTTGTGCCTGACCATCCTCGCCTGCATGGGCCTCATCGGCGTAGTTCTATTCATCTTGTTTCATCTTTTGGCGTAACGGCTATACACGATGACTCGAAATAATGCTCTCCTGCGATGGACCTCGGCTTTTCTCTCGTTCGCACTTTTTATTTTCGGAGTCGGCGTCCCCGGCGCCTTGGCGCAAAGTACGCCAACGGCCTCCGCGCCGTCGCCGGGCCCGCATTGGAGCTGCGAAGCAGCCTATTACGACTTCGGTGAAGTCTGGGCCGGCGTCACGGTCACCAAGCCGTACGAGTTTAAGAACGTCGGCACGCAGACCCTCAAGATCCTCGAAGCCAAACCTAAGTGCAGTTGTTCTATCGCCGAGAATTACACGAAGGAAGTCCCGCCCGGCAAGACCGGCGTGATTCCCTTTAAGCTCAACACGACCGCCAAGAACGGCCGCGTCGACGAATCGCTGACCATTAAAACCAATGATCCGACGAATCCTGAAATGGTCCTGCGGCTGGCCGGCTTGGTCAAAACGGTTTGCCGTATCGAGGTCATCCACGACGAGTCCCTCCGAGACAACAGCGCCGAGCTGATGAAGCTCCGTGCGACGGCCGCCCAGTTCGGTCGGATCACGTCAAATCAAAAGCTGGGCCGCCTCCTTCGATTGAACAATCTCACCGGCTCGCCGCTTTCCCTCGAACTCGTCTCCGTGACCCCTGAGGACTCGCGTTTTCGCGCTCACCTTAAGGCCTTGAAGCCCCTGGAGGAATACGAACTCACCGTTCGGGGCGATCCCCCCTTCCCCGACGGTTACAACAGCGCCACGATGAATTTCAAGACGAACATCCCCGACAATCCGGAGTACAAAATCGCCGTGTCCGCTTACGTCCCCGCCCGCGTGGAGGTGATCCCTCAAAAAATCGTCATCGATCCGGACTTCCCGCCGGTGTCCACGCGCATTATTCGTATCAACAACAATGGCGACTCGCCGTTGGAGATTACGGGCATCGCGTCGACGGACCCGAATCTCCACCTGAGCCTCTTGCCCAACAGCGCTTCAACGCCCAAGACTCGCGGCGTGCAGTTGATCATTCCCCAGGGATACCGCCCTCCGGATTACGGCGAACTCATCCGCATCAACACCACGGACAAGGAAAAGTCGCAGATCGACATTCCGGTATTGCCGACTATCCACGCCGAACCAGTCCCGCGGCCGGCCGACAAGCCGATCAAGTTTCACCCCGGCAGCATGCCCACGACCCCCGCCGGGCAGTAACTCGGCGCGGGAAGGAATCCGATGGGGCGAGCCGTCCTTGCTCGCTCCTTTTTGATCTCCGGTCAAGGCGCTTTGACTCGGTCTGACGTGGACTCAAGCAATTTCCTTCTTTTTTCCAATTGCGGACTTGACTTCCACGATGGACTTTGGCATCATAGGCGCCGGAGAACATATATGTTGCATAGGAGCGCTGGTATATGTCTCTTTCCTTCCTTTCACGGCCGGTCGGGCAGACCGCTGGCCGGGCGTCTCGTTCACATTGCACGTCAATTCGTGGATCACTCCCGCGAGCGTCGCGCATCGCGCTAACGATCGGCGCTGTTCTGGCCCTCTGGCCGCGGCCCGCGGGAGCTTATCCACTGCATGGCCCCGTGGCGACGGCTTGGCGCCTCGGCGTCTGCATCAATGGAATTGTGCCCCATTCCTGTACCGGTACCTGAGCCGACCCCGCTCCCTGGTCCGCCCGAGCCCCCGGGCCCCGGCCCCTGCGATCCGAACTCGGACCCGTGCTGCGGCAACCCCAACCCCTGCTGCGGCAACCCTGACCCCTGCTGCCCTGTACACTGCGACGATGGCGACCCCTGTACGGACGACCGGTGCGTCGGGGGGGCCTGCCAATACACCCCCAGGAACTGTGACGACGGCAACCCCTGCACCGACGACTCGTGCGGGGCTGGCGGATGCGTAAACACGCCCAAGAATTGCAGCGACAACAACCCTTGTACGTTGGATCACTGTAATCAAACGACGGGAAACTGCTGGAGCGAGAACAACGGCAGCCCCGACGACATCGACTGCGACGGGATTCCGAATAGCAACGATCCCGACATCGATGGCGACGGCATCCCCAACGGAAACGATCCCGACGTGGATGGTGACGGGATTCCCAACAGTCAGGACGGGGACATCGACGGCGACGGCGTTCCCAACGGCTTGGACAATGACGACGATGGAGATGGGTACGCGGACGGCGTGGATCCGACGCCGGACGGCTGCAACAGCGGCGATCCATGTTGCGGAAGTACGAATCCCTGTTGTGCGAATCCGGGAAATCCGTGCTGCTACACCGCCAATCCCTGCTGCAACAACCCAAACCCTTGCTGCGGCATCACCGATCCGTGCTGCGGCAATCCCGACCCTTGCTGTGGGAGCACCGATCCCTGTTGCGGGAA
>CAYMXF010000226.1:0-5727 GCA_964393935.1 uncultured Planctomycetaceae bacterium | reverse complement strand
TCCGCGAATCGCTGGCGAAAAGCTTTTCCTCCACCTCGGCCGAGACGAGATAATCCACGAGTTTCTTGCCCGTCTCCGGGCGCTGTGCGCCCTCGACGAGGGCGACGCTCGTCGGAATCCAAAGCGTCCCCGGCACCTTCTTTCCGCCGCCCGGCGCATCGAGATCGGGATAGATCATCGCGACGCTGCCGCCTTGCGCTTGCGCGGAGATCACGTCATCCGTGTCGGTCGCGGCGAGATCGGCCATGCCGCGCGTCACGTGCAGGACCGATTGCGAATTGCCGTCGGTCAACTTGCAGCCGCTGGCTCTCAGGTCGCGGTAAAATTTCTCCATCGCCGGTCGGCCCCAGAGTACGAACAACGTCGCCATGTGGCCGCGCGTCGTGCCGAAGCGCGGGTCGGCCATGTGAAAGCGGCCCTTGTATTTCGGATCGGCCACGTCGCGCCACCGCGTCGGCAAATCATCCTTCTTCATCCGCTTGGGGTCGTAAGCAAGCACGCGGCCGCGCAGTCCCACCGCCGTCCAGCGGCCGTTCGGATCGCGATAGCGCGGCGAGACATCCTGCGCCGTCGACGGTCGATACTCGCCGAGCACGCCTCGGCTTGCCAATTGCAACGTGCCGAAGATTTCGCCGGACCACCAAACGTCGGCCCGCGGCGCGGCGCGCTCGGCCAGGAGTTTGTTGACCAGACCGGTCGTCTTTCCGGCTTCGGTATCGAAAACACGATGGACGGTGACGCCGGTCCGCTTCTCAAATTCGGCAAGGATCGGCTCGGCGAAGGCTGTATCGACGGAGCAATATACCACGACGGAACCGGCGGCGGTGGAATCGTTCTTGTGGCGATCGCAGCCGGCGAAGAATGGAATAACGATCACGAAGAGGCAAGAAGCGGCTCGACGGATCACTTCCCACCGACCTTATCGCTTGAGCCCTGTCCGCCACTCCCCGATCCCGGCTCTTTCTTTTCCGTCTTGACCGTTTCGCCCAAACGGTCGAAGTAGTTCTTCACGCCCTTGCGATAGGCGCGGGGGATGCGGTCGCGGTTCAGCGAATCCGTCGCGTCGATCTCGGCGGCGCTGGCGGCATCGAGGAACTCGACCTCGGACTTGCCCTTGAGCTGCTCGCCCTTTACGAATTGCTGGCCGACGATGCTTCCGCCCTTGGCCGTTTTAACGTGGGCCTTCTTGTCCACGAAGTCCACTTGATCGTTGTCGTCTCGCTTACGCGGAGCGTTCCCGCGACCGCCGGACTGGCATTGGCCGGTTCCCTCACAATGCTTGCACGGCGAGCCGTCCTTGCGAAAGCCGGTGCCGTTGCATTGCTTGCACTTGCCGTTCTCGTCCTGATCGTTCTTGTTCAGGTTCTCGCGGGCCTCGTCCAGCGACGCCATCTGCCCCTCGAGATCGTTCAACGATTGCTCCATCTGTTCCATCTCGCTGAGCTGCTCGGCCGCCTGGTTCATTTCGTCCTGCGCGGCCTGCTGATTTCCCTGCTTCATCTGCTTACTGGCATTGCCCATCTTCGAGGCCATTTGCTGCATCTGCTTGCAGGCCTGCTGACGCTGGGCGGCGCGATCCATCATTTGCTTGATCTGTTCCTTCGAGACGCCGCGTTCCTTCATTCGATCGGCCATCTCCTCGGCGAGTTTTTCGAGTTGCTTGGAGTCCTTCTTGGCCAGGGCATCGAGGACGCGCTGCACGTCCTTCTCCGACAGGCCGGCGTTTTTCATCTCCCGTGCGGACTGCTCGTCTTTCGCCGACGCCTCCATCTTCTTGGCCAGTGTGTTGAGCTGCTTTTGAATCTCCTCGGCCTTCCGGGCATCCGCCGGATGGTCGTGGGAGCGCTTGGCCAGCTTCTCCTGCAACTGTTTGAGTTCCTTCTGCGCCGCTTCAAAGTTGCCGGCGGCCATCTGCTCCATCAGCTTGCCCAGTTCGTTCTTCGGGTCGCTCGACTCGCCGATCTGCTTGAAGCGCTTCTTCGTCTCGTCGAGGGCCTTGAAGCGTTCCGAGTTGGCCTTGTCTTTCAAAGCGTCCTGAAGCCGGTCGAGCTGCTTGGTCGCCTCGCGCCGCAAAACGTCGGGGTCCTTTGCGGCATCGCCACGCATCGCGTCTTCCAACGCCTTGAGCTGTTCATCGACGGCCAGGTCCGGATTCTTTTCGGCCACCTGCGCGATGGCCGAGACCGGCTTGGCCACGACGCTGCGAATCTGATCGACGGCGGCTTTTCTCGCGCCGGCATCGGCCTTCGCCTCGCGCCTTTTCAGCAAGTCAAACTCCGGCAGCCAGAGCGAAACGGCCGCGGCGACCAGCATCGTTGTGATGCTCCACGACAATGAACGCGACCATTGGACCGGCAACACCTTGCGCGCCGACAGCCCCGCGACGGCCCGTTCGGCATCGGCGACGACGGCCTGCGCGAAGGGGTCCGCTTTGACTTTTGTGGCGTATAAACCGGTGGAGGCGCGCTCTTTCAAGTGAGCGGCATCGTCGAGGGCGACGGCGGCCGACATCTCGCGTTCGCGCGTCAGCAGAAGCCAGACGATCGAAGCGATCAGACTGACGCCCAGGGCCATTAGCGCCGCCGCGCGCATCGGCAGTTGCAAGGCGAAGAGCCGGTTAGAAATCAGGAGGCCCGTCCACAGCGCCGCCGCTGCGAAGAGCGCCCAACCCCACAATCGCAGCCAACGGTTCAGCCAGAGTCGGCGCTGAGCCGCTAAGACTTGCTTCTGAAGGGGGGCCATCGCAACACCTCCCGCAACGGGCTGCGGTCCGAAACGCCCGCTGCATCCAGCCCGCCCGCCACACGTAGACTTTAGACGATTCTACGCGTGCCGCGGTTCCATCGCAATCAGGCATGGCGGAACGCACCGTCAGAAAGCCGGTGTCACCGCCGCCGCCGGACGATATACTGACCCGCCGGAAAGGATGCCGAAGACATGCCCGCCTCGCCAGACAGTTTTGCCGCACCCGACCCTGTCCCCGGTACCGACGCCGGCAAAGCCAAACGCAGCGTCACGCCGCGCTCCATCCGCGGCCGCATCGTCGCCGGACTCCTGCTCATCATTCCGCTCGCCGTGACGTTTTGGTTGGTCAGCTTCGTCTATGCCGCAGCGCTCTGGATCGGGGCCCATCTCATCTCCTGGGTCGCTTGGGCCGCGGTATGGGCCTTCGGGCTCAATTTGGACATCCCTGAATTCCATCCCGAGAGCGCGACGTGGTACCAGAGCCTGATCGCCGTCGTGCTCACCATCGTCATGCTTTATCTGCTCGGCTGGATCGGCACCAACGCCGTCGGGGCAAAGATCATCGGGCTCTTCGAGAGCCTGGTCGAGCGGATTCCCTTCGTCGAAACGCTCTACGTCGCCGTCAAGCGGATCGTTCAGGCCCTGACCGGCTCCAATCGCGACGGCAGTGGGCAGCAGCGCGTCGTGCTCATCGATTTTCCCCACGAGAACATGCGGGCCTTAGGTTTCCTGACGAACGTCATTACCGACGTGAACACCGGCCAGCGCTACGCCACGGTCTTCGTGCCGACGACGCCGAACCCCACGAGCGGGTATATGGAACTCGTGCCGGTTGAACGCATTACGCCGACGGATCTGACGATGGAGGCCGGCCTGTCGATGATCCTCTCCGGCGGCGCCTCCTCCCCCGCGACGATTCACCTCTACGAGCGCGGGAAGATCTCTGAATCAAGAGAGGTATCACCGGGCGCGTGAACGGCCTTTACTTTTCACTTTCTTTGCTTGCGGTTTCAGACTTACCCGACGACGCACGAAGGTCCAGACACAGCACGGTCGTATGATCGCGCACAAAGAGCCGGCCGTCGGACAGGACCGGCGTCGTCCAGCAGCGCGCGCCTTGTTTGCGCGTGAGCAGGTTATAGCCGGTACCCTCGAAGAGCTTGGCGCTGGTCGACGGTTTGAAGTCCTCCGTCGAGGCCCTGGCCAGGTGCAGACCGCCTTTTTCCGTCAGGAGCAACAGCCACCCATCGGCGAGGATCATCGTGCCGTGCGTAATTCCTTTTTTGCGCCACCGGGGCTCGCCGGTCATGAAGTCCACGCACTTCAGCCCTGTCTCATCGCTGCCGTACAGATGCCCGTCGAAAAGGATCGGCGTCTGAAGCTTGTTGCGGAACTTCGTGCTCTTCCACACTTCCTGGGCGACGAGTCCGCCCAGGCCGATCTTCGACTTGTCCTTCTCGGCCTCCAGCTTGAACAGCCCCGATCCGTAGCCGTAACCGGTGCTGACGAAGAGATGGCCGTCGTGGAAGATCGGCGTCGAGACGTTTACGCCGGAGTGCGATGGCCAAGGCTCGCGGAGCACTTGCCGCCCCTTCTCGGCCTCGGCGACGACGAAACTGTCCCCCATGAAGCCGCAAATGTACCGCTTGCCGTCGAAGGTAAACGCGCTGGGAGTCGCATAGCCGGCCGCGTCTTCGCCGCATTTCCAGACCACGTCGCCGGTCGTCTTGTCCATCGCGCAGAGCGAACCATCCGTTCCGCCCGCGACGATGATCGCCAACGTGCCGTCGATGAGCACCGATCCGCTATAGCCCCAATGAGGTCGGTTCGTAAACTGCCGTGACCAAAACTCTCGACCGTCCTTGGCATCGCAGCAGAGCAATCGTCCGTGCCCGCCGTGGATGAATACGCGGCCATCGTCGACCGTCGGCGTCGCGCGGGTGCCGTAGTTATTTTCTTCGGGATCGGTGAACTGGTCCTCGAAAGGCTTCTTCCAGAGGACGCCGCCGGTATCGGCGTTGAGGCAGAATAAGACTTGTTTCTTTTCTTCCTGACCGCAGGTGTAAACGCGGCCGCCCACGACGGCGAAGGAGCTAAAGGCCGGCCCGACCTCGCGCTGCCAGTGCTGGGGCGGGCCGTCCTCCGGCCACTTCGTCAGCCCGATCGTCTCCCCGCTGACGCCGTCGTGCCGCGGGCCGAGGAAATTCGGCCAGTCCTCCGCGAGAGCCGCGTCGCCGGCCCATGCCGTGCACAGGACGACGATGGGAAGAATCGTTAGAGGTATCATGGTGATCTCGCTAAACCTATCGACCATGCGAAAGAGGCAAAACGGAGAGGGAGGGAATCTCAGCGTCTCTCGACCCGGCATTCTCGGCGAGGCCTCGAAGCTATGCACAAAGCCTCAAAGCGAGGACAGGTTACGTAACTGCCGCCACTCCGAGTGGAATCATAGCGTGCCCGTTTGGATCGCGCAACCCCTTTCTTCGTGCGCACAATTGTTGCACAAAGCCAAGTCCACACGTGCTTCTGGCTGAGCGTGAAATGCTCCGTGTCGGCCATTGCGACAAGCGTAACAAGGGCTTCCATCCGGCGGGAATACGATGGCTCACCGGTTCACCGCGAGATGAAGCTGGGGGATCCAGGTGAGACCAACTTACGCCTCCAACTCCTCGTCCTTGAGGAGCGGGCGGCCGGCAAGGGCGGTAGTGAAGCCAATAAACGCTATTGTGGCGAGGGCGGCGAGCCCGCCCGTTGAATGAACCGAAACGAGAACGGCCATCGAATTGGGCAACGCGATCAGCCCATTACGTTCGGTGTTGGAATCCCTGGACTATGAATTTCTTGTGCCCGACGAAGGGTCTGTGGCCGACACCCTATGTCTCTGCGAGTTCATCCTTGAACAACGGGCGGCCCGCCATCGCCGTGATGCAGCCGTAGCCGGCGATGGCCACGATGAAGATCAGCGCGATCCACGAGCCTCCG
>CAYMXF010000225.1:2930-5741 GCA_964393935.1 uncultured Planctomycetaceae bacterium | reverse complement strand
GAACGTGCAGTTCGCCATCACCGACGAGTGTGTTTACGTTCTGGAAGTCAATCCGAGGGCCTCGCGGACGGTGCCCTTCGTGAGCAAGGCGACAGGCGTGCCCTGGGCCAAGGTCGCGACGGCGGTCATGCTTGGCCGATCGCTGCGCGACGTACTGTGGGACCGCGGCGTCGGTCGCCGGATTCGTCCGATGATGACGGCGATCAAGGCGCCGGTCTTTCCGTTCAACAAGTTCCCCGGAGTGGATGCGACGCTCGGCCCGGAGATGCGAAGCACCGGCGAGGTGATGGGTATCGACGATTCGTTCGGCTTGGCGTATGCGAAGGCCGCGATCGCCACTCGCCTCTCGTTACCCACGTCCGGCAATGCGCTCGTGAGCGTCAACGACCCCGACAAGCCGCGCGTCATTCCCATTGCCCGCGACCTGCGTGAGTTGGGGTTCAAACTCTTCTCGACGGTCGGTACCCACAAGACGCTCAAAGACGCTGGGATTGATTCCGTCGTTGTCTCCAAGCAGGCGGGCGCCCCCGAGGGCTTTCTGCTCGACCTTATCAACAATGGCGTGCTCGACCTTCTCATCAATACGCCGATTCACTATGGCGCGGCGTGGGAGGAGGGACGTTGGCGGGCGGCCGCCGTCGCGCGCAATGTGCCGCTCATCACGACGCTCGCGGGGGCGCAGGCCGCTGTCTCGGCGATCCGGGCCATGAAGGCCCGCGGCCCCCAGAAAGCATTGTCCGTAAGAGCGCTGCAAGATTACGCGGCGGGGATCAGATGACCAAACCCAAGTGTTATCTTGGTCTTGAGGACGGGACCGTCTTTGCGGGCGAGTCCTTCGGGGCGACCGGCACATCCGTCGGCGAGGTCGTTTTCAATACGGCGATGACGGGCTATCAGGAAACTCTCACCGATCCCTCCTATTGCGGACAGATCGTTACGATGACGATGCCGCTGATCGGCAACTACGGCGTCAACGCGGAGGATATTGAGTCGTCAAAGCAATACCTGTCCGGCTTCGTCGTCAAAGAATTGGCTCGCCGTTACAGCAACTACCGAGCGACCGGCGGTTTGCACGAGTACCTCCAGGCGTCGGGGGTCGTCGGCTTGTCGGGCGTCGATACGCGAGCGCTGACCAAGCGGCTACGCGAGCGCGGTGCGCTGCGAGGCGTGATCTCGACGGAGATTTCCGATCCCGGGCAACTCGTTGCCAAGGCGAAGGCGGCGTGCCCGATGGAAGGGCAGAATCTGGTCCACCAGGTGAGGCCGGACGGTGAGACCGTCTGGTCCGCGGAAGCCGGCAAGGGCGATTTGCACGTCGTCGCGATGGACTGCGGAATCAAGAGCAACATCCTTCGGCAACTGACCTCGGCGGGCTGCAATGTACGGGTCGTGCCGCCCAGCGCTTCGGCGGAGAAGATCATGTCCACGCAACCGCGGGGTTTGCTGGTGGGCAACGGCCCCGGCGATCCGGCGGTGGTCACGGACGCCGTCACGACGATCCGCCAACTCATCGGCCGTTTGCCGATCTTCGGCATCTGCCTGGGGCATCAACTCCTCTCTCTCGCGCTGGGGGCCAAGACCTACAAGCTCAAGTTCGGCCACCACGGGGCGAATCATCCGGTCCTCAACACGGACACCGGCCGCGTCGAGATCACCAGCCAGAATCACGGCTTCGCGGTCGATATCCCCAGCCTGGAGTCGATCGGCGGGCGGGTCACGCATGTCAATCTTTATGATCGGAGCCTGGAAGGGTTTGCCCACGCGGACCGGCGCCTCTTCGCGGTGCAATACCACCCCGAGGCCGCGCCGGGACCGCATGACTCGGGCTACCTCTTCAATCAGTTCGTCGCAATGGTGGAATAGCTTATAATATCTTTCGTGGCCGATACGACTCACGGCAGTCTTCTGTTGCGCGTCCGGGACCCCCGGGATGAAGAGGGTTGGCGGACATTTTACGACATATATGCGCCGCTGATTCTTCGCTACGCACAGGCCCGGGGGCTGCGGCCGGCGGACGCGGAAGAGGTTCTGCAAGAGTGCATGACGGCGCTGGCTCGCAACATGCGCAACTTCGAATACACACCGGAAAAAGGAAAGTTCAAGGGCTGGCTCCGTTCGATGGTCCACCATCAAGTCGTGAATTTGCATCGTAAGCGGCGCGACCGGCAAGTGGGGGAGGAGCAATTGGCGATCCTCCCGGACACGGACCCCAGCGTCAGCGCGGTTTGGGATACGACTTGGCGAATGCAGCGTTTGTCTTATTGTCTTGAGCAGGTCAGGTCCGAGGTCGCGCCAAAGACGTACGAAGCGTTTAGTCGCTACGTGCTGGACGAATGGACGGTCGCACGCGTGACGGAGGAACTCGGCGTCAGCGCTAACGACATCTACCTGGCCAAGAGCCGAATCACCCGGCGGCTCAAGGACAAGATGCTCGAACTGCTCGGCGACGACTCATGAACCCCGCGCAGCAAAGATCGTGCCTGAGCGAGAACGAGATGGAGCAACTCGTCGCCGGGCGATTGTCTCCCGAAAGCGAGGCGATCTTCAAGAGGCACCTGGAGGATTGCCCCTCTTGTCGGATTCGTTGGGCCGAGCTTCGCGAGGATGAGGATATCTTCAAGGACTTGCGGGCCGCGCGACAGACGCCGGTGGGAGAGCCGCTCACGCTGACTCGCGCGTCGCCCGGAACACCCGTTGCCCAGACGATGCTCACTCCGGAACTCGCCGCCATGATCGAAGGCTATACGATCACGCGCGAATTGGGTCGCGGCGGGATGGGCGTGGTCTACGAGGCCCTTCAGCAACGGCTCA
>CAYMXF010000225.1:0-2830 GCA_964393935.1 uncultured Planctomycetaceae bacterium | reverse complement strand
GCGCGGTGGATGGCGGACGCGGCGGAAGCGCTGCACTACGCCCACGATCAGGGCATCATCCACCGCGATATCAAGCCCAGCAATCTTCTGCTGGCCCGCGACGGGCGGATCATGATCCTCGACTTTGGATTGGCCAAGACCCAGGATGATTTCTCCGTCACGATGACCGGCGCGATCGTCGGGACGCTTCGCTACATGAGCCCCGAGCAGGCGATGGCCAAGCGAATGAAGGTCGATCACCGAACGGACATCTATTCGCTGGGCGCGACGATGTACGAGCTGCTCACGTTTCAGCCCGCCTTCGCCGGCCACGACGACAAGGAAACGCTGGGGATGATCATCACGCGCGATCCGACGGCGCCGCGAAAGATCAACGAGAGGGTGCCCCGAGAGATGGAGACCATTTGCCTCAAGACGCTGGAAAAAGACCCCGGCGCTCGGTACGCCACGGCCAAGGAACTGGCCGAAGACCTGCGCCGGTTCATCGAGGATCTTCCCATCGTTGCCCGGCCGCTGGGCCCGATCGGGCGGGCGGTTAAGTTCATGCGTCGTCGGCGCGCCGCCACTGTTGCGGTCCTCGCGAGCGTGTTGCTAATGGTCGCGGCAGGCGTTGCGATCAGTTATGCGCGAGGCTTCGTGGACAACTTCGCCATGGGCACGCTGCGGATCGAGCCGGGCCGGACGGTCGATTTCGTCAACACTTTCGACAACCTCGCCGGGGCCGGCTGCGAGGTGCTCTACGTGCAGACGCTCAGCCTCGGGGCGGACTCGACGATCCGGCTGAACGGCTGCTACGTCTATTACGACGTGCTCATCAAGGAGAACTACGCGAGCGTGGAACTCCAGGGCGGGGCGCTGATGAGCATCGACGCCGGAGACTTGGATGACGACGCCGACGCGGACTTGAGCGATTCAGCCCTTCTGGCGAGCTACCTGGTCGGAGGATCGTGCAGCACCACCTGCCAGTCCCGCGCCGACGTCAACGGCGTCGGCGCGGTCAATGGCGCGGACATCCCGTGGATGGTTCGGCTTTTGACGGGTTGGTAGCGACCCAGGAAAAAAATCTCGCCAAGAGACTGCGGGCCGGGCCACAGCCCGCGCACACGGTCCGCGCCGACCTGGATTGCAGCGGCGCGGCCAACGGCGGCGACACCCCGGAGAGGATGGACGCGATCGTGACGTAAGCGGGCGGATCAACGCCCCTCGTTCAGCACCGCGAAAAGCACAAAAAGGTTCAGCAAAAGCAGGAAGCCGATGATCTGCGCCGCCAGGATGACCCAGACCGACCGGCGAAAGCGGAGGTAGGAACGATAGGCGATCATCAGGCGATAGCTGAAAACGAGCATCGCAGTGACACAGCCGAACAGCTCGTAGGGGAGCACTCTGAGGAACGCCCCCGGCATCCTGATCGGCTGATAAAAAGCGAACATCAGGGCGGCCGGCGCGATGGCGAGCCCCAACCAAAAACCGATGTCCGAGCTGTAGCAAATACAGCGCAGGACATGGGCCCTACGCACCCGCGCCCGTCTCATCGAGATTTGAAAAAGCAGGAGTGCCAACATCGTGAGCCAAGGCCATGCCAGCGCGATCCCCGCGGGGAAAAACAAAGGGATGACCGTGCCATACGTACGCATGACTCGGAAGACACCCGCCCAATCGACGGGATAGATGGTGTCAAGATATTTATCGACGGATCCGTATGGCTGAAGGGTGGATTGCATGAGCGGGGCTATCTTCGGACTGGTCAGATAGGCTTTCTCGAAGGTTCGCGCGATCTGATTTTCGCGACGGACGGCGACGGCCAGTCCGCCCACATTGGCCACGACGGTGAGCAGCATGGGAAGAACCGCCAATACCCAATAGAGGATGAGCCGTTTGGGCGACGAAGGCTGGGCGGGATGGAGCATCTTCCAAAATCGCCGCGGACGCAGTGAGGCCGTCAACGTGCGCCAAAAGGACCAGATTCGCCGTCCGGGATGGTGTTCGAAGAGATAGGGGTGCAACCGTCGGGTCGGATCGAGCACGTCCTGCCAGACGAATGGATAGCCGCACTCAGGGCAGCGCGGCTTGATGAGGCCGCGCAGGTTGTAATCGCAAAGCGGGCAAAGAATCTCTTCTTCGATCGTTTCCCAGTGCGGCGCTCCCGATTCCGGTGCCGTCGGTAGCGGCGTTGGCATTGCATCGCTGGACAAATCGAGGTTCCTCGACGGATCGATCACGAAGTAGGGCGGGCTCTGACCGCCGCCTGGATCGGCGGGTAAAACCCGCCCTACAAGCCGTAGATGGGCGAGAACTTTTCGCGCAGGTAGCCCATGAACGGCTCGATCGAAAGCGCATGGCCGGTGACGCGCTCGACGAGTTCGGCGGACCGGTAGCGCTGACCGTGTTGGTGGATGTTCGTTCGCAGCCAATCGAGCAATGGACGGAACTCGCCGCGGCGGACGCGGTCTTTCAAGTCCGGCATGGCCCGCCGGGCGGCGTCGAAGAATTGCGCGGCGTACAGATTGCCCAAGGCGTACGTCGGGAAGTAGCCAAACGCGCCCATCGACCAGTGGATGTCCTGGAGACAGCCTTCGGCGTTGGTGCCCGGCGTGATGCCGAGCAGTTCGCGCATCTTCGTGTTCCAGGCCTCGGGGACGTCGCGGACTTCCAGCCGACCGGCGATCAGCTCGCGCTCCAACTCGAAACGCAGGATGATGTGAAGATTGTACGTGACCTCGTCGGCCTCGACGCGGATGAGCGACGGCTCAACATAGTTGATCGCACCGTGGAAGGCGTCGAGCGATACGTTCCCGAGCGCCTCGCGAAACGCCGCCTGGCAGCGGCCGTA
>CAYMXF010000224.1:0-5784 GCA_964393935.1 uncultured Planctomycetaceae bacterium | reverse complement strand
TTTGGGAATTCGAGCATCCGATCAAAGGTTCGACCGAAGCGATCGCCGTGAACAACGTGCTCAACGATCTTAGCAACTTGCGAGGCCGGCGCGTCGTGGGCCGTGCCGAGGACGCGGTGAAATTCGGGCTGGATAAGCCGATCGTCCAGGCGAGCATCACCGTTCAGCCGCCGCCGAAGCCCAAACCGGCGCCGTCGTCGCAATCCACCAGCCAGCCGATGCCTGCGGAGGAGCCACCGCCTCCGCCGATTGTCTACGCTGTCAAGGTGACGCGCCATCAAGGCGCCGTCTATGCGACGGTTCCCGGCGGAAAGACCATTTGCGAAGTCGACCCGAAAGTCATCGACGATCTTACGTCGGAGTTGTTTGATACGCGCGTGGCGACGCTCGAGCCCTCTCAAGCCCGGAAGCTGAGCATCAGCGGCGCCCCAGGATTCTCATTCCGCAAAGAGGGCGAGCAGTGGCGGCTCGTCGGCGAACCGTCTTTTGAGGTGGATGCGGCCAAGATCACGGAGATGTTTACATCGCTGCGTGACCTGCGGGCGGGTCAATTCGTGCGCTACGCCGGCGCCAAGGCCGCCGACTACGGTCTGGACAAACCCGAAATCACAATCACCGCGGAGACCGAAGGCGCCGAACCGATCACCCTACTGATTTCTTCCCGTGGCAAGGGCGAGGGAGACCGTTACGCCGCGATAGGTTTGATACCCGGTCGCGTTTTCATTCTCAAGGCCGGAGACCTGTCCAAATTCACCAAGCAGTTGTCTGATTTCCGGAAACAAGGGTAATATGCCCCGGGAGCCGCTTGACCCCGGGGGGCACGATTCACTGGTGATCGATGGCCCGTCTCCCGGGACGCGGACCGTGAGGTTTCTATGCCCATAGAAAGCGGCCCGACCGGCGAGCGAAAAGTCCGCTCCCTGCTTCTTTTTCTCATGGTCTTCTCATTTGCGTTGTGGTTCGCCTACGACGGGTGGATCGGGTATCCCGCGGAGAACATCAAGGAAAACGTGGAGCAATTGCCGCTGGAGTATCGCGAGACCGCCAAGAACCCGAGAATCTACGACACGGTCCACGAGGGCAATACGCCAGCCGTAAGGAAGCTCATCAAGCAACACTTCAAGGATTTCCCCACGGCTCGGGCAAAATTGGAGGAGTTTTACGGTGGCCCGCCTTCCTTTGAGATAAAGGACGCGATTTATTATTTTGGCCCGTCCTACCACATTATTTTTAGGTTCGATGCGGTGGACAAGGACGAGTGGATCGTGGCTCGGAAAACCGAAAAAACGGCGACGAGCATCCTTTGGCAAAAGGGCCTGGCCATCGGGTTATTAGCATACTCCGCTTATCTTTTCTTGTTCGTCATGCGCGTGCGGAAGACGAGGCTCGTCCTGGATCAGGATGGTCTTTCCTTTCGCGGCGTCGGCCCTATTACGTGGGAGTCCATGCGGTCGTTGGATATTTCACGATTCAGTCGAAAGGGCTTCGTTGATCTGATGTATGACGACAACGGCGCGGAACGCCGGCTTCGCCTGGATGAATATCATCTCGAAAAGTTCGATGACATCATCGACGAGCTTTGCGCAAAAAAGGGTTTTGAAAATCCGCTTCCCTTGATTGAAGAGCCTGCGTCTCCGACCCAGGCCTAAACACAGTTCGCCGGGCTCTTAGGATCGATCAGGAAGATCGCGAAGGCGGGCGGAGGGGCATCGGGTGGATCTTCGGCGCGAGGGATTCGCATGACGACTCGCCGGTCGTTTTCGCTTCTTCGTCGATATTCTCGATCACATCCGATGGCGGGGTCTTTGGCGCGACGGGTGGTCTGATCACCTGGCAGCGGCCTTGGATAACCGCACCTTCCTGGACGACAATTTTGGGGGCACGGATGTCTCCGATCACGTGTCCCTTTGGACCGACTTCCACGCTCTTGGTGGCGGAGACCGGGCCACGAACGCGCCCCAGAATCAATACATTTTCCGCGATGACCTCGGCGTTCAACCAGCCTGTCGTCTCAACAACGATGTCGCCGCATGTGGCAAGTTTCTTGCCAGGGTGGGAGCCGGTAATCCTCAGACTCTCCAGCTCGACGCGTTTCTGGCAATGTGGGCAGAAAATGGACAGGGCTTTCGACGGAATTCTCATCATCCCTCGGCAATGAACGCAGCGAACGATTTTTGTCATGGAAGGATGCGACATCGGGTCATCCACCGTAAGGGTTTAATGGCAATGGTTCGCGGGCGACCGCCTATCGTCAAGCAGCCAAATCTCTCCGGTGAGGCGGACAAACATTGAACTGAAAGTAGGTTAGCGACGTAGTCCTATTGAGGTAACAGGTAGCGAGATCAGGTCCAAAGGTTAAAACCCTGCAAAAACGTGCAACATCGGTTAGGGGAATGTTCTATCCGAAGCCCTGATCAGTCTCGGATCGTAACATATTTATATTACTATAGTTACGATTCTTTTTGGGGTCACCTAAATCGTATGACGTGTCGTTTTTCCTTGATTTAAGTACGTCCGTCATATAACATTTTGACCTATGGGACATTCCGCAACGATCACACCTAGAACCAAGAGCCGGCATTCAAGAAAATCCGCTGATCCCAAGGTCCGCCCTGGGGCTTCCAAGAAGGGTCATACGAAATCTGTGAAGAAAGGCACAAAGACCAAAGCTGCCAGACGAGTGGGTTCGTCGTCGGAGGGTCGGCGGGCTGTTCGCACTTACCGCGCGGCCGTCGATTTCCTTGACGCGCAAGTCAATTATGAACGTCGGCCTCCGTCCAGCCGCGCGAAGGCCCGCGGCGTCTATTCTTTGTCCCGGATCAAACGCTTGCTGACGGAATTAGACAATCCGCATCGCGCCTTTCGTAGCGTGCATATCGGAGGCACGAAGGGTAAGGGCTCCACGGCCACCATGCTGGCCCACATGCTTCAGAACAATGGTTTGCGCGTCGGGCTCTACACGTCTCCGCACCTGATCGATGTCCGCGAGCGAATCGTCGTCAACGGAGAGACGATTTCCGAGGCCGCCTTTGCAAAAGTGATCGGGACGATCGCCGACGTGGTTTCGAAGTGCAAGACCGATGCTCCGACGTATTTTGAGATTCTGACAGCCGCCGCTTTTTTGTACTTCAGAGAGAAGAAGATTGATATCGCCGTCGTCGAGGTCGGGCTCGGCGGCCGGTTCGATGCGACGAACGTTCTCCGCCCTGAAGTCTGCGGGATCACTAACATCAGCCTGGACCACATGGCTCAATTGGGCGGCACCCTTGAGCAAATCGCCGAGGAGAAGGCCGGCATTTTCAAGGAACACATTCCCGTGGTCTGCGCGCCGCAGCCCAAGAACGTCAAACAGGTCCTTCGGAAGGCGGCGGAGAAAACGAAGTCGCCCCTGTTATTTGCGGGCAATGAGGCCGGCGATCAGATCGAGCTGAGCTATCGTTTCGAATCATCGCGGTCCGGCGGGCCACAGGCTCGGATTTGCGTGACCACTCCGACGAGCCATTTCGATCATCTGGCGGTGCCTCTGGTCGGCGAACATCAAGCGGTCAATTGCGGCGTGGCCATCGGCATTCTCGATCAACTCAAGAATCGCGGATTTACGATCGACAACGAGGCGGCGATCACGGGTCTTTCCAAGGTCAAGCTCCAGGGACGAATGGAGATGATCTGCGACGAGCCCCGCGTCCTGGTCGATGCGGCGCACAACGCCGCGAGCATCGAGGCCCTGATGCGGGCCATCGGTCAGAACATTCCTTGCGAGACGACGGTGGTCATTTTCGGCTGCTGCAACGACAAGGACATCGACGGCATGCTGCGGCAGATTCAGCTCGGCGCCGACAAGGTCATTTTTACCAATATCGATTCCTCGCGCTCGGCGGACGCTCGAGAGTTGGGGACTCGTTTCGCTGAGATCAGCGGCAACGGCCGAATGGCTCAGTTGTCCGGCAACCTTTCGCAGGCCCTGGTCATCGCGCAGAAAGCGATCACGCGCGACGATCTGATCTGCGTCACGGGTTCGTTTTATCTGGTGAGCGAGGCGAAAGAGCTTTTCGCAAATCATCCTCATCGCGTGGAGTCCACGTGCTCGGGTGCGATATAGGCGGATTTTGCCGGAGTTCCTCAGCGCAGACCCCTGCCAACAAGAAAAGCACGATCCAGCCGGCGGCCAGCACCGTGACCGCGACAATTCGGGTGACGGACGCCGTCCAGGCGAAAAGAGACATTCCCAAATAAGAGAGAAAGAACAGCGCCGCCAGGCCTGTCGTCCATATCGCCGGGCGGCCGCTTCGCAGCCGGTCATTCTGCAAGCCCATTCCCAAGGCCACGAGCCAAAGCCCGCCGACAAACAGGATACATACGGCCGCTAATGCCCAGCGCAGGTGCGGGGCGGCGTCCTTGGCGACCTCCACGACTTGTCGTCCCGGCTCGGTGGGGCGCAGCGCTTCCTGGCTCAGACCGGTGAAGGACCACCAGCAACAGGTGGAAAGCGCGATCAGAAAGCCGACGGCCTGATAGATGAAGCCGGTCGCATGACAGAAGGCTCGCGGGGGAGGGGGCGATGCGGCGTCGGTCGAGGCCTCGGGTTTGCTTTGCATTCGTTCAGAACCGCGGCTGTTTGCGTTTTTTCGGCTTTCGCCCGGATTGCGCGACGCGGGCGTCTTCGGCCTTTTTGGCGAGCCGCTCCATGAATGAGGGCTTCCCGTCACCGAGCGAGGCCGCCGGTTTTTTTTTAACTTCGAAATCCCCCTTCTCTTCGCGTACGCGAATGTGCGTTTTTATTCGGTACTGCTCGTACATGCCGAGCAGGTTGCTGGAGAGAATATAAAGGTTGAGTCCGCTTGGAAAGTTGTAGAAGAGAAGCCCGAAGAAGAGCGTCATGAAGGACATCATCTTCTGCTGCTGGGCCATGGGGTCGGGAATCGGGCGGCCCTCGGCGTCGAGCTTGGGCGGCGGCGGAACGGCGGGCTTGGTCAGCTTTTGCATGAACTTCTGCTGCGCGTACATCGAGATCATCATGATGATCGGCAGCAGGTTGAAGGCGTGAATCGTGCCGATCATTCCGCCGATAATCGGGATTTGAAAATCCCAGGGCGGGACGGGTTGATAGAGCGCGTCGGGTGCGGCGAGGTCGTGGATCCAGAGGAAAAACGGCTTGTGCCGCAACTCGACGTTGGTATTGAGCGTCGTCCACAGCGCGACCCAGATGGGCATTTGCAGGAACATCGGCAGGCAGCCGAGCACCTGACTGGCCGGATTGATACCCTCCTCGCGATAGAGCTTCATGACCTCTTCGTTTAGTTTTTGCTTGTCGTGCTTGTATTGCCCCTGGAGGGCTTCCATCTTGGGCTTGAGGTGGGCCATGCCCTTTTGCATTTTCATCATATTGATCTGACCCCGCTTGGTGACGGGGTGCAGAATCAACCGCACGACAAAGACGAGGATGATGATGGCGACGCCGTAATTTCCGACCAAGCGGTGCGCCAGGGTAAGCAGCCACAACATCGCGGCTTGGATGACCTGGAACGTGCAGCCGGATAGATCGGCGTGACGGACGATGCCGTAGTTGCGCGATTGTGCTTCCGGCAGGCGTGAAAAGAGGTCGTCGCTCTTGGGGCCGCAATAGACCTGAAATGAGATGGATACTGAGTTCCGAGGCTTAATTGTGGGCAGGGCGAATACTTGCTCAAAGCTCAGATCGTTCTTGTTATCCGTTGGGGGGTAAAAAGCCCGCCCAAGCGTCTTAACCCAGTATTCCGGAAACCGCTTTTTATCGTCGGGAATCGG
>CAYMXF010000223.1:1347-5788 GCA_964393935.1 uncultured Planctomycetaceae bacterium | reverse complement strand
TTGTTTCCGTTTTCGACGTTCGAGCGACGGATCGCGGGGACGGAGGTCTCGCAGACGCTGTTAGCGGCGGCGGCGCACGGATCGGACCCGAAGGTGGCCGAGGATCAGATCCGCCGGCTTCTGCGCGAGCGTCACAAGCTGCGCGACGAAGACCCCGACGATTTTCGCATCTTCGCGGTGTCGGAGTCGGCGGCGGTGAAGGAGCAGTCGAGCGAGTCGTTCGCATGGCTGCTGGGCATGATCGCGAGCGTGTCGCTCCTCGTGGGAGGGATCGGCATCATGAACATCATGCTGGTGAGCGTGACGGAGCGGACGCGGGAGATCGGGCTGCGGATGGCGATCGGGGCCAGCGGCGGCGAGATCATGATGCAGTTTTTGATCGAGGCGATCGTCTTGTGCACGTTGGGCGGCATCATCGGGATGTTCGGGGGCTGGGGGTTCAGTTATCTGTTGACCTCATGGAAACAGTACGAAACGGCGGTGTCGTACTGGATCGCGGGGATCGCGCTGGGGTTCGCTTTTGCGACGGGGGTGTTCTTCGGGTTTTATCCGGCGTGGCGGGCGAGCCGGCTCGATCCGATCGAGGCGCTGCGGTTTGAGTAGTCGGTCATCATCCATCCGTCCCCCACCCCTTCATGGGCCGAGGGTGCGGAAGCCTTTGTCGCGGTAGATGGCGGCTTGGTCGTAGTCTCGCTTTTTCTCAAAATAATCCGAGAGGATGGCGCAGGCGGTCTTGTATAACCCAGCCTGGGGCTCTGTTCGCGGATCGATCGCGCCGGGAGGAAACTTCCGATCGAACAGCTCGACGGCCTTTATTAAGGATTCGCTTGCGGCGGCGACGTCGCCCAGACGAAAGAGGGCCTGACCGGCGGCGAAGTGGCAGCGGGCGTCGGCGGGATCCGCATCGATGGCCAGACGGGCGGCTTGGAGCGATCGACGATCGTCGCCGAGGTCCGCGAGACCTTGGGCGATCATGAGGAGCCTTTCGACGTCCGGCGGCCGAAGGTCCAGGGCGCGACGAACGTGCTCCAACGCCTGAGAAGTGAAGCCCAGCTCTTTTTCGGCCGCGGCGAGATTGCATTGAAAGAGCGGTTTGTCGGGTCTGCGTTGGACGCAGAATTGAAAGAGGAGGAGCGCTTCCTGGTGGCGGCCCTGCTGAGCGAGGAGAAAGCCGAGATTGTTGCGGGCATTGCAGGAGTCCGGGTCGAGAGTGACGGCGTGCCGCCAGAGAGACGACGAATCTCGCCAGACGCCGCATTGTCGCCAGGTGAGCACGGCGAGAAGAAGCAGTATCGCCAGGGGGACGGGTGCGAGGCGGCGAAGAACGCCGGGGCCGAATTTCCGGTCGAGGGCGCACCCCGTGGCGGCGGCGAGGATCGCAAAGGGAATGCAGGCGAGATAGGAGTAGCGGTCGGCGACGAGCTGCGGCCCGGTTTGGGTGATGCCGAGGACGGGTGACAGGATGATGGCATAGACCGCGAAGGCGACCATCAGCGAGGGAAGCCGGCGGCGGAGCGCAACGATGATCGCGACGAGACCGACGAGGGCGACGGCGGCGACGACGAAGCGCAGCCCGAAAGGATTAAAGGGGACCGGAAATTCGTAAATCGGATTGAGCGCGGTAGGGAGGAGCGTTTTTGCGACGTAGAAGACGAGGCCGTAGCAGGCTTGGGCCAGGCGCTGGAGAGGGGTGTGCGCGGCGAGGGTTTCCATCCCGGCGAAAGATTGGACCATCAGCGCGATTTTCGCGGCGAGGAACGCCAGGACGGCGTACGGGAGTTTTTCGGATAGGGCGCCCCGATTGGGCTTTGAGAATAAGGCGCGCGGATCGAGACGGAGGCGTCGCAAGGGATAGACGTCGAGGACCAACAGGACGACCGGCAGAGTCATGCCCCACGCCTTGGAGAGCAGCGACATGGCGAAGAGGACGAGCGAGGCGATGTACCACAGCATCGGATCGCTCGCCTCGTCGAGGCGCCCGGGGCGACTTGGGCCGACGGCGTAGCGGAGATAGCAGAGGACGGAGGGAATGAGGAAAAAAGTGCAGACAAGATCGCGGCGCTCGGTGACCCAGGCGACGGACTCGACGCGAAGCGGATGGATCGCGAAGAGCAGCGCGGCGAAGGCGGCGGCGAGGCGGAGAGTCGATTCGTCGTCCGCGACCGTCGAACATCGAAGGATGCGAACGGCGAGGAGATATACGAAGACGGCGCAGGCGGCGTGGAAGAGCAAGTTGGTGAGGTGATAGCCGAAGGGGTTCATGCCCCAGAGGCAGTAGTCGGCGCCGTGGGTGAGCCAGGTGATTGGCTGGTAGTGGCCGAGCACGGAGTACGAGAACATCCATTCGATTTGAGCGATGCCCAGGCCGCGATAGGCTTGATTGTTGACAAAGAGGATGTCGTCGTCCCAGTTGACGAATTGGCCTTTGAGGGCCGGAAGGAAGGCCGCGAAGGATATGACGAAGACGGCGGCGGGAAGTATGAGGCGCAGGCGGCGCGGGGGCGGAGCGGAGAGCGAGTCCGGCAGGGAGTCGGCCATGTTGCGATAGTATCCGGGAGCAACCGTCAAAAAGTCAAAACGCCAATACAAAAGAGAGACGAGTTACTGGAGGAACGGGTTGGAGCGGCGCTCGCGGCCGATGGTGGTGACGGGGCCGTGGCCGGAGTAGACCTTGGTGTCGTCGGGGAGGGCGAAGAGGTTTTTGCGGATGTTGCGGATGAGGCTATCGTGGTCGCTCGTGGGGAAGTCGGTGCGGCCGATGGAGCCTTCAAAGAGGGCGTCGCCGACGATGACAAGCTGCGCGACGGGGCAATAGAGCGCGCGACCGCCGGGGGAGTGGCCGGAGACGTCGAAGATGTACCAAGTCGTGCCGTCGAGTTCGAGCTGTGTACCGGGGGCGAGGTCGTGCGTGTCGCGGATGTTGGGAGCAAAGGGCAGACCCATGTCGGCGGAGAGATTGACGCGCGGGTCGGTGAGGGCGGCTTTTTCCTCCGCGGCGATCCAGACGGGTAGCGGGCCGAGGGCTTCGAGCACTTCGGGGATGCCGGCGATGTGATCGGCGTGGCCGTGGGTCAGGACGATGGCATCCGGCTTGAGTTTTTTCGCGCCGACGTGGCGGATGATCTCTTTCGCGGAGGGCGGCAGACCGGGGTCGATGATCCAACACGATCCGCTTTCGTTTCGCCAGACGACGTAGGCGTTTTCGCCGAAGGAGGGATCGGTAAAAGAGGCAAGTTGGACGTCATTCGCCATTCTTGGAAACGTATCCGATCAAGCAGGTAGCGTCGAGGAGGATGAGGGCGTTGTCGCGGGCGAAGAGGCCGCCGAAGGAGGAGATGGGCTCCGTGAGGATGGTTCCGCTCGCCTCGTCGAGCCGCCCAGGGCGAGCGAGGCCCAGCGTTGAGGGCTTGCCGGTGTCGAGTCGAAAGGCGCGGATGCGATATTGCGCGGTCTCGTCGTCGGCGAGAACCGGGCCGGTTCCGCGCGGGCGATCCTTTCCGGCGGAGGCGCTTTCGGGAGTGACGACGACGATGCGGTCGATCAGCAGGCGCGGCGGCTGGAGGGCGCGGGCCGCGGAGCACGGCGTGGTCCAGAGCAATCGGCCGTCATCCACATCCAGGGCGAAGAGGGCGGCGTCCGAGGCGGCGTAGAGGACGCCGCCGGAACGTTGGCACCAGAGCGCGGCGCCTTCGTCGGCGAGGGGCGGCGATCGCCAGAGTGCGCGGCCATCCGCCACGTCGTAGCGGGTGAGACGGCGGCCGTCGGCGCAAACGATCAAGCCGTCGGAGTCGAGTTGGAGCGAGGCGGCGAGGAAATGCTCGGGGACGGTGATTCTCCAGGCGGACTTTCCGCTTATGGGATCGAACCGCTCGATGGTCGCGGTGCGGACGACGACCAGGCCCGGCGCGCCGAAGTCCGCCGTCCAATGGAGCGATTGGGCCGGGCCTTTTTCATCGGTCTGGATATGGCGCACGAGGCGGCCGGTCCGAGCGTCGAGGACGGTGATCGCGTGATCGCCCCCCTGCCAAGCGCCGTAGGCGCAATACTTTTCATCGGCGACGAGTTGGCCGGATGACGGTCCGGCGGACTTGTTTTCCCAGACGACGCGGCCGTCCTTCACGTCGACGCAGACGAGCGCGCCGCGGTCGGTGGCGGCGTAGAGGCGGTCCGGCGTCATGAAGAAATGTGCATACGACGGCGTCGATTCGGGATCGGCACGGGCATCTTCAGGCGGCTCGTCGCCGACCTGCCAGACGAGTTGGCCGCTCGTGCGGGTCAGCGCGAAGAGCCGGTATTGCGAAGCGAAGACATAGCGGCCCGCGTCCATGCCGATGAGGATCGGTTGGGCGGGGCTGGCGAAAGGCTTCGACCAAAGGTTGCGACCGGTGACGGGGTGACGGGCTTCCATCTGGCGGCCGGAATAGGTCAGCAGGGCGTCCCA
>CAYMXF010000223.1:0-1247 GCA_964393935.1 uncultured Planctomycetaceae bacterium | reverse complement strand
GCGGCCATCCAATCGGCGTGGGCCACGAGCGCTTGGTGCGCGGCGGGGCTGTTAGGAAAGGCATCCGCGACTTCGAGAAGCGCCGCCGCATCGCCGGCGGCCCCACTACGGCGGATCTGCGACTTGGCGATTTGCAGCCGGTCGGCGGCTTGGTGCGCGACGGGGGCGTAGACCTCGCCACCGTGCTGGATCACGATTCGGTCGATCCACGCGGCGACGATCGATGCGATCCGGGCCGGGGACGAGTCCGTCGCGTCCTCATCGTCGGCGCGCAGAAGCGGCCGCATCACGGGCCGGAGATCGAGCCTCAGGCCTCGGAGTCCGCGGTCGCCGAGGATGCGTTGATAGGTTTGTACGGCTTCGGCGGGTTCTCCGGATTCGAGAAAGGCCCGCGCCAGCAGGAGACATTGAACGGCTTGATCGGCCGGTCCGGGCGGACATTGCCCTGCCAGTTTGAGGACGGCGACGGCGGCGTGGAAGCGGGCCCGATCGGCGGTCCGCCACAGCGGATCTTCGACTTTGCGATGCTCGATCGGCGATTCGTTTTCGTCGATCGGTTCGCTTTCCAAGAGCGTCGCGGCAAACTGCGTCAGCATGGTGAAGAATCGGCGGCGCAGCGCTTCGTCGGTCATACGGGCGAAGCCGCCGACGCGATCCACGGCGGCCCGCACCGCGTCGAGACCGCGCTGGTATTCGCGGGTGTTGAAGGCCAGCTCGGCGACCGAGAACGCGATCATCGGATCGTCGGGCCGTTCTTTCATCCGCCGGTCCAGGCGAGCGAAGGCGTCTTCCTTGGCGACGAGGCCGAAGAGCGCGCCCGGCGCCGCGACGACGATTTGATCGGGCAGGACGAGGAGATTGCCGGCCTCCTCGATCGACCAGCGATAGAACTGCGCGGGTCCGCCGTCCGCCGGATAGCGCAAGAGGCCGCGATCAGTGGGCAGGAAAAGTCCGTTCGTGGTCAGCGCGCCGCGACCGAAGAGCTGGCCCCGTTCGATGGGGCGCTGCCACGCGATCTTCCGTGCCGCGAGGTCGTAACAGACGACTTGGGCGCCGGCGGTGTAGAGCAGATCGCCGGAGAGTCCGACCAGCGTTTGCGGGCGGTGCAGCGACTCGGTCGGCAGCTTCAGGATTTCGCGGCCGTCCTCGCGCGAGAGGACGATCAGTTCCTCGGCATCGAGCGGCATGCAGACGACGGCGTCCTTCCAGATGATGGCGCTGTTGTAGTGCCACGAGCGAAGCGGGCG
>CAYMXF010000222.1:0-5822 GCA_964393935.1 uncultured Planctomycetaceae bacterium | reverse complement strand
GATTCACCGCCATCGGACTCGAAAGTATTGCGTTTTGCACGAGAGCCCCGGTCGCGCTAACCCGATCTTCACAGATTTCCAAAAATGGTCAGGGACGTGTGCATGTTGAGAGCGGAAGCGCGGATTTCGGGTCACCACGCCGTCTAAAGCATTTCACGAATGGGTGGCACGGCCTGACTTCGTCAGACCGTGCCACCCCGTTACATGCAAATCGTGAAATGCTTTAGTGCGGACCTACCCTATGGATTTCCCCCCTGCCGTATTTGGTGTTCCGGAACGCAGAATGTACCTACGTTGCCACCCGATATGCGTAGGTTGGGCTATGGCTGCGTCAACAAACACGTCACAAACGGATCGACATCGTCGTAGTCCAGCACGCCGTCCGGCGGCACTTCGAAATCGCCCGAGCAGATGTCGCGCCAATCCTCCTCGCTTTCGGCCACCGCCGGCGCCAATGAGACCATCGATTGGTACACCGGAGGCTGCCCCGGCGCGTTGGTCCCCGGCGGCGTCAACCCCACGGTCAGTCCCGTCGTAGACACTACCTACTACGCCCGCGCCACGAACACCCTGACGGGCTGCATCGGCACGGCCTGCGCTACAGTCACGGTCTCGATGGCCGACGGCACCGGCGACTTTGATGGCGGCGGCATCGGCTTCACGGATATGGACATGTTTGTATCGGTTTTCTTGAATCCCGGCGGGCCGCTGGACTGCATCTTTGACATGAACGGCGACACTGTCGTGGATGGGTTGGATTGCCAGCCCTTCACCGACGCCTTCGTTCCGCGACACATCGATTCAGATTTGTTCGATCGACGAGAATCGCCGCCGTGTACGGATCGGCTCGTGCCGAAAAAAAAGAGGCCCGCCGATCTCGGCAGGCCTCTTCTCATAAGCTATCGCGAGAAAGCGGGGCGAATTACATCGCCGCCACCTTCTTCTCCGTCTTCTTCGTCGCGGCCTCGTACTGCGCCTTAGCCAGCGAAATCCGGGCCGTCGTCTCGCACGGCGTCTTCTCGCCGTTTACCATGTACTGCACCTTACCGGCCATCTTGGCCATCGGGCAGACCTCGCTCGACGAGCCGACTTCCTTGCCGTCCACGACGTACTTCATCGACACCAGCTTGATCGCGGCAAGGGCCTCATCGCGAGCCTTGGCGGCCTCCTTGGGGCAGTCAAATGTCTTGCCGAGCACCATGTACTTCACGACCTTGGCGTTCTTGATCGCTGCGTCGATCTCCGACTGGGTCATGACCAATGCGCCGGACTTGCAACAGGCCGAACCCTCGGCCTTGGCCAGCGCGCCCTTGGACTTGCAGGAGCCTGAGCCGGAAGCCTTGGCGACGGTCTCTTTCGACTTACTGCAACCGCTGTTCTTCGCGGCGACCGTCGCGCCCTTGCTGCCGCACGACTTGGCGCATTCCTTGTCGACGGCGAACATGACCTTGCCGTCCGCGATCGTGGCGACGTGGGTGAGCTTCTTGACGTAGCATTCCGACGCGCAGGCCAAGGCCTCCATCGCCTTGTCCTTCGTGTCGAACTTCTCACCGGCGACGGCATAGACGATCTTCGACTTGCCCGCCTTCGCGGCCTTCTCCGCCGCCATCGGGCAGTAAAACGTCTCGTCGCCGACCGTTATTGCCATCTTGGGGAAGTCGCCCATCGATGTACACGATGAGGCCGACGCCGTCTTGGCGTCCTTGTGGCCGCTACAGCCCGGCCCCGCCCAAGCCGCGGTCACGCCGAAGCCACAGACGACGACGAACGCCAAAGCCATGATCCATGCTCGTTTCATACAATGCTCCTCTGTTTGAAATACGATCTTCGTATATCTTTCCGCAGGCTCGTACTCCCGCGCTACGTCGCGCGGATCGTTCGAACCATTTCTACGCATCAGCCAAGAAACGATTTCCCGCCGGCGGTCATCCCCTGCCCCGCCGGTACAGGCTCATTATAGAACCTGCGTCCTTTCGATGCACCCAACCCGTGGGGAGTTTCAGAGAATTTTCTCCCCATGAGTTAGACAGCCCCAACCTATAAAACCCGTCAGAACCGTGATTTATTCCACACCGTGCGAACTTCAGATGCTGCAACCAGTTACAACTCACGCCCTCTGGTGTCGTATTCATCCGCGCGAGGGGCGAGCGTCGAACCCCAGGGGATGTTTACTGTGCCAGGCCCAGGCACTCGCGACGATCCCATCGAGTTGTTCATACTTGGGGGTCCACCCGAGTTCGCGACGGATCTTCGACGAATCCGCGTACAGCATCGGAACGTCTCCGTCGCGCCGCGGCGACTCCTCCACCGGGATCGCGTGCCCCGTCACCTTACGCGAGACTTCGACCACCTCGCGGACCGTCGCCCCTTGGCCCGTTCCCGCGTTGTAGAAGCGAGCCTCGCCGCTCTGCACGACCTCGATCGCCTTCAGATGTGCCGCCGCCAAATCCTCGACGTGTACGTAGTCGCGAATACACGTTCCGTCCCGCGTCGGGTAGTCCGTCCCGAAGACCTTGACGACGGGCCGTTGCCCCAACGCCACCATCAATACATTAGGGATCAAATGCGTCTCGGGGTGATGGTCCTCTCCGATCGTGCCGTCCGCCGACGCGCCCGCCGCGTTGAAATAGCGCAGGGCCACGTAGCCCAACCCCCACGCCGCCGCCGAGTCCGCCAGCGCCCACTCGACCGCCAGCTTCGCCCGCGCGTACGGGCTCGCCGGCCGCTGCGGCATATCCTCCGTGATCGGCATTCGCTCGGGTACGCCGTAGATCGCGCACGTCGAACTGAAGACCATCCGCCGGACGCCGTGTCGTTCCATCGCCGACAAGAGCCGCACCGAGTTGCCCACGTTGTTTTCGTAGAACCGCAGCGGATGCAGCACGGACTCGCCGACCTCGATGAAGGCCGCGAAGTGCATGACCGCGTCGAACCGTCCTTGTAAAAAAAGACCGTCGAGCAGGACGCGGTCCTCGAGGTCGCCGACGACGAATCGCGCCGCGGTCGGCACGGCGGCTGTGTGACCGGCGCTGAGGTTGTCCACCACGGTCACGTCGTGCCCCCCGGCCAATAGCCCCCGCACGCAATGGCTGCCGACGTACCCCGCCCCACCGGTTACGAGCACTTTCATCTTGGATAACGCTCCCGTAAGCGATCCTCTAACCCCGCTCAAAACGGGGACTTGCGCCAGTAGGCTATCTTCGCCGGCACCGGACCGCCACGGGCTGATGCAAACTCCATGTGGCTGCCGATGATCTATGAGATGAAAAGGACATGAGGGCAGCTCCCTCAAGGACACAAGTACAGGAGACGCAAAACCATGGATAATCTCGCATGCAGCACCATCAGCCCGATCTTCACGTTCTACCAGTCCTTCCTCGACTTCTTTTTCGGCCTCGTCAGCTTCCTCGGCATCTCGGCCCCGAGTATCAAGACGACCGTTGACTCCCTGCTCGGCTGTGCAGGCTGAGCCGACCCGCCCCACGTCGGGTCATCGGCGTCGATCCCAAAAAACGCACACCGGCGAGCCTTACCAAAGGACCCGCCGGTGTGCTTGTTTTTCATCCCCCTCTCCCTTCGAGGGAGAGGGTTGGGGTGAGGGTTTATCGACGAGTGTCGTAGCCGGGCCAGTTCTTCCGCCACCTGCTTGACGGTCTTGTTCGATGCGAGGCTGAGCTGAACTGCCTCGAGCTTGAACTCCTTCGTGATCTTCCGATAGGTTTGGAGACGACTCATGAACACCTCCCGGAGGCCTTATACCCCCAATTCTGCGTGTCCACGATTCGTGGGGAAGATCAATCAGTCCCCGGGGCACCGAGGAGGCCTCCGCGGCGCCAAAATCAGCGTAAGAGGGCGGCCGAATACCCACGAAACGCCTTGAGTCGGAGACGCTGAACCGTTATCATGGCGCGTTGCCGTTTTGCAAATGGGAAATGTCGGCTGGGCTGGCGGTCATTCGGTAAGAGTTCTCGTTTCTATGCGCCGTATTCCTCCGGACCAAACCACGTCTACGACGACGCTGCTCACCGCCGTTCATAGAGCAGATTAGAATGATGCGAGGGTCATCCCATGATCGGAGTTCCATGGCTGTTCCCGCAGTGGTGGCGTTGTGCCTCGCGGGATGGAATTGGCCGGCGCCAGAGGCCCATGCCGACGGCCTGATGGGTGGCGGCGGGCCACTACCGCCGGTTCCGTGCGTCAGCGCGCAGGAGCGTGTGCAGATCCAGGACGCCATTTCGGCGTACAAGCTTCGCGGCGGGGCCGACGCGATCCAGCGAATAGTCGGTGGGCCTCGCAAGTATCCCTTCTATCCATTGGGCGGGACGCTCTACAGCGATTTGTTTACAAACAACTTCAATGATCTCGATCCCACGAGCGGCATTCTCGATTGGGACTGCACGGACTTCACCTACGACGGTCATGACGCCACGGACGTGGACCTACGGACCTTTGGCGAGCAGGTCATCGGCGTGCCGATCTTTGCCGCCCTAGACGGCACGGTTATCGCCACCCACGACGGCGAAGACGATATGCACACGAGCTGCTTCGGACCCGCGAATTACGTGATCATCGATCACGGCGGCGGCCGCTATTGCTATTACTTGCATATGCGGCGCAATAGCGTCGCGGTCATCGCGGGACAGCCCGTCCACGCCGGCCAACCCCTCGGCATGGTGGCCTCCAGCGGGTGCAGCACCGGCCCGCACCTGCACTTCGCGTCTTACGATAACTCCACCTCGATTGAGCCATACCGGGGCTCGTGCCAGCCAAACCCGAGCCAATGGCTTAATCAGACGCCGATCTTCCGGACCATGTATCTCCGCGATTTCAACATCACCAACGTGCTCATCGAAAATTACCCTGGCCTTCCCGTTGACATGCCGCGAACAGGCACATTCGTCAGCGGCCCCCAGAACGTCTCATTTTGGATCAACCTGATGAATATGCCGGCGAGCAGCCGTTGGCGCATTCGATATCGGCGACCTAACGCGACAATCGCCTTTGACTCCGGAACCGTGGGATTCGGCGGCAATCCGTTCTACCGCTGGTCCTGGTGGTGGTGGCGATACGGCGTCAATCTCAACACGGTCGGCACGTGGAACATTCTCCTGGACATCAACGGACTAACGATAATCACGGCGCCGTTCACGGTGGTGGCGACGGCCGGCGAGATTGTGAACCGGCCTCCGAACGCGATCAACGCAACATTCGATACAAATCATCCGCGCGTCGAGGACGCCATTTTCTGCCGCGTTCAAACTTCGCTCACGTTAGATGACCCCGATTACGACATCGTGCGCTACCATTACGTCTGGAAGGTCAACAACGTTGAGGTCCGCAACGTGGCGACCGCAGGTTACGCGGATGCCATCCCACGCTACGGCGTATGCACCGGTGATCTTGTCGAGTGCGCCGTCACGCCGATGGACGCCGTGGCGAGCGGGCCGACCGTAACGCCTTCGATGATCGTTGCCCCGGTGGCCCCCGTGCCAGGCGATCTGAGCGGAAACGGCTACGTGGGCACGGAAGACATCCCAGCCTTTGTGAATGTGATTCTAGGATTCTCCTCAGCTTGCGAGGAGCGAATCACATCGGACGTGAACAGCGATGCGGCCGCGGATGGTCAGGACATCGACCCGTTTCTGCAACGCCTTCTGGGCCCGTTGGAGTGGAAAAGGGGGTCAGAGTAGTAAAGGGAAGTCGAAAACGGCTCATTCTAGCACTACAGCGCCGGATGGGTTCGAGCGAATAGAAAGTCTTCCAACAAACAATGGGCTTTGGGAATCAAAGGCCGGGGGGAAATCAAGGGGAAATCAAAGGGG
>CAYMXF010000221.1:3926-5823 GCA_964393935.1 uncultured Planctomycetaceae bacterium | reverse complement strand
CATGAAAGTCGTCGTCGCCATCGGTGGAAACGCGCTCGTCACGCCCGGAGGAGCCGGCGATATCCGCGACCAATTCGCCCATAGCCGCCAGATGGTCCGGCCGATGGCGGACCTCGTCGAGCGCGGCTGGCAAATAACCGTCACGCACGGCAACGGCCCGCAGGTCGGCAACATCATGCGCCGCGTCGAGCTATCTTCGCGCGACGTGTACCCGATCGATCTGGGCCTGGCCGTCGCCGATACGCAGGCCGGCATGGGCTACATGATCGCGCAGACGCTGATGAACGAGCTGCTTCATCGCGGCATCGGCAGGTTGTGCGTCGCACTGGTCACCAGCGTCATCGTCGATAACGACGATCCGGCGTTTGCCAGGCCGACCAAGCCAATCGGCCCCTTTCTCGACGCCGCCGCGGCGCAGCGTCACCGCGAGCAAGACGGCTGGGTCATCATCGAAGACTCCGGGCGAGGGTATCGCCGCGTGGTCCCGTCGCCCTTGCCGCAGCACATCGTCGAGATCGACGCGATCCGCCAGATCGTGGATGCCGGTTGGTTGCTGGTAGCCGGCGGCGGCGGCGGCATTCCCGTCGTCTTGAACCCCAAGGGCGAACTCCACGGCATCGAAGCGGTCATCGATAAAGACCTGACCAGTGCGATGATTGCCGCCGAGGTCAAGGCCGACGCGCTGGTTCTTCTGACCGGCGTCGAAAGTGTCTTTTTGAACTTTGGCAAGCCGGATCAAAAGTCGCTGCGCCGGGCGAATCTCCACGAAGTCGAATCCCTGATCTCTCAGAATCAGTTCCCCGAGGGGTCGATGCTGCCCAAGGTTCGCGCCGCCGTGAAATTCCTCAACGATCGCGACGACGCGAAGGCCCGTGCCGTCATTACCGACTGGTCCGACCTGCCCGCCGCGCTGGAGGGGCGCAGCGGGACGACGATTACGCGGTAGAGCCGATCGCCGAATAGAAAAACGGCTAAGGTTGGATTGAAGGGTGAACCTCATCTTACTAATCACCCCCAATACCTCACTCAATCATGGCCGGCGGCGGGTGAATCTCCTTCAATAGATGTGGGAACCCCCCTAATCCGAGACCGCCTCTCCCCAAAAACAAGCAATGGGCAGGCTGCGACCGCCCAGGCTCACGCCTCTGGCTGAAGGCGCCGCTTTTTTTTGAGACTTTATAAAAAAAGTCGAGATTTTCGGAGCGCGTTTCAAGTTTTTTTCGATATGGGCCTGGAGAAGTCGGGTTTCGCCTCGCTACAAAGGGAGGGGGCAAGCCCATACCACTGCGAGGGGCGTAGATAAGAGCCGCTGGTCCGGGCTCTTTTCTCGACAAGCAGCTCCGTCGATCTCATCGGAATTTTTCGCCTCGTGAACGAGGCGGCGGGAGTCCGCGCGCTCGAGTCGTGATCCAGCGCGCCCAGAAAAAAGCAGGAGGGAATCATGTTTGCTAGAAACTTTTCATGGAGCCTATTGTTCACGGTCGCTCCGCTCTTCATCGGCAACGCGGTAAAAGCCGACTTGCCGCAGAGCCGCAAGGTGGTTTATTCCATTCGGGAAATACCAACCAATCCCGAAAGTCCCATCATCTTCACGGTCACGCTCCGGCTCGTTGCGGGTCAGATCAGCGGCAAAGCCGTCGCCTGGATCGTGGATTACGCCGTCTTTGATACGGTCGGGCAGGCGCCCAAACGGTGGATCAAGGAGAATCCCGCACTCGACACGCCGGATGGTCTATGGTGGGTCGAACATGAAGATCCACTCAATCCCGTTGAGAGTGAGTTCGGCGTTCCCCCCCGGCTGGTCGGCGTCGCCAAGGCGCAGGACACCGGTTACGACGACCTGGACTACGGCTTTGTAGGCGTCACCCCGCCGCCGACGTCGAGCCAGGCCCTTGCG
>CAYMXF010000221.1:0-3826 GCA_964393935.1 uncultured Planctomycetaceae bacterium | reverse complement strand
ATAAGAGCCCATTTCCAGTCCGCTCAAGTAAGTATGCGCCAGTCGATCCGCACGCCGCCACATGAAGTACATTCCGGCCAGACCGATGACCAGCAGCAGCAGGAACGCCCCCGCCACGGCAAACCGAACTCGGTATCGCCGGACCGTCTTTCGCAGCACGTATAACGCGCTGTCAGCCTTGGCGTTCACTGGTCGCCCGGCGAGAAACCGGTCCAAATCATCAGCGAGGGCGTCCGCCGACTGATACCGACGGTCCTTGTCCTTGGCCAGAGCCTGCCGAACGATCTGTTCGAGATCGTCAGGAAGGATGGCGCCTGAATCGTAGGGAGGTAATTCGGCCGCTGAGAGCGCCTTGCGAAAGCTCATCGGATCATCTCGAGCGATCCGCTCGCGGAGAGAGTCCGGCGTTCCTCCCAAAGCGTACGGCATCGAACCGGTGAGGATTTGATACAGGATGACGCCCAAGGAATAGACGTCCGATCGCGTATCGACTTCCTCGGGCGGGCCCAGGGCTTGTTCGGGGCTCAGATACGGAAGCGTGCCCACGACCTGGCCGGGAAGCGACACGTTCAAATCCGTGTTAACGCCCAGCGTCCCGTCGAAACATTTCGCGAGCCCGAAATCCAGGACGTGCGGCTTGCCATCGAAGTCGACCAGGATGTTGGCGCTCTTGAGGTCACGATGGATGACGCCCCGCTGGTGGGCATGACTGACCGCCCTGCACACCTGAGCGAAGAGTTTCACGCGATCCTCGACCGAAGGGCGTTGAAGCAGGATGTAATCATCGATGGGCATGCCGTCCACGAATTCCATCGCGAAGTACGGCCTTCCGAGCACGAATCCGCTCTCAAAAACCCGCACGATATTCTCGTGTTGGAGTTGGGAAGCGATCTCGACTTCACGCGAAAATCGATGGGTGTGGTTAGAGGAGGAGAGACGGCTGCCCAGGAGAATCTTCAGAGCGATGGTTCGGTGGGTCGATTTCTGGACGGCCTTGTAGACGGCGCCCTGGCCGCCGGTTCCCACCAATTGGAGAAACTCGAAGGAAGGCAGCGCCTGCTGCAACAAGGAAAAATCTTCTTCGCAAGCCGGGGCATCCGTCTGATTCGCGGGGGCTTCCTGCAATTCGCGGGCTCGCTGGGCCGCGGCGGAAATCGCCCGGGCGTCGTGGAGGGCTTGAATAACCCGTTCGCAGGCTACCGGAAAGCGGCGACGAATTTCGGCGTCAGAAACAGGGCCTGACACGGCTTCTTCCTCAAGAAGGCGTGTGACGATGGGATCGATGGTGGAGGGAGCGTACGAGGATACTCGAAGATCAGATGGAGGACTTGCGCCTTTCATGCTTGCGACCGACGTACAAATGCTTTACCGGCCGGAGACGTCAGACGGGGGCGTCGCTGAAAAAGTTCTTCCCACTGCCGAGCTTGTCCTTGAGATTACGAAGGCCTTTGAAAAGCAAAGAATTTACGGCGGCCTCCGTCTTTTGCATTTCCCTCGCGACGTCGCGCCTTGAATATCCTTGGATGAATTGTAACCAAATGGCGCGCCGCTGCGGTTCCGGTAAGGTGTCCAAGGCGCCATAGATCGCTTCCGTCGCTTCCGAGATCGCCGCTTCGCCGCTCGGGGTCTTGTCCGGGGAGGCGACCTGCGCGAACAGATTGGCGAGGGACGAAACTTTCGCGTCCGCGCCCCGCAGGGTTCGACGCCCGCCGCCGCGTCTTACACACCGGGCCTCTCTTATCTTGTCGATCAGCGCCCGACTGGCTATGTTGGTCAGCCAGCGATCCAGCGAATCGCTCCGCTCCGGGCGGAAGACCTTGATCGTTTGAAACGCGGAAACCCAGACGTCTTGAAGAATGTCTTCGGGGGAAATCCGGGAGCGTAGATAACTCGGGATCCAAGTTTCGAGAATGCTTCTCATTTCCGGGGCGCGTGCCCGTAATCGCTCTTGGAGCGACTGCTCGTCCATCGTTGAGAGTGCTTGGCCCATACTCCTATCCTGTTGGATGAGGCTGTCCGCCCTTCTCGTCGAGTCTCCCTGCCGTCTATCCGCTATTATCGCAGATTGGCCTTTCTTAATCATCCGCGGCCCGTAATTTCTTTAACAGCCTATAAGACATAGCGTTATGGATACTTGTCGTTAAGAATTTCGGCCGAAATTCTCCTGTCAAATAATGGGCTGCCGCGGGACGCGCGAAAAAAAGAAAAACCGGGCTCGCCTTCTATTTACGTCCAGACAAAAAAAATTGTTGAAAAATATGATTTTGTCGGAGCGCGCGGACGGGATTTCTCTATATGGATGCAGAGGACGCGGAAGAACGCCATCGAGTTCCAGCTCTCTGACATGGGAGTGTAGGCGCCTAAGCCAGAGGGTGTAGAGCCGTTCGGTTTTTCGTGACCGGGCGGCGCCAGAGGTCAGCGGAGAACGTGGCTGCGACGCCCCTATAGGTACAGAGCATGGTTGACCGGTGACTGGGCACGCCCTCTTTCCGTGCGATTCCGGACGGTTTACCAAGCGGGGCGCCATGGCGCTCTTTCGCGGATGCGAATGGATAGATGAACGACGTGGAACGGGCTAGCGGAGTTGGGAAAAGAGGCTTTCGGAGGACACTACGAGATTTGACGCATTGTTTTTATTTGACCCTGACATCGCATGTGTTCGGACCGGGCGCCTCTGCCCGGCCGATCGCGTGCATGTGCATCGCGGGCAGCGGTCCTCTGTCGGCGATTCGTCCGAAACCATACTGCCTCATTGATCTACTCATTGGCCGCGGGCCTACCCGGTTCTCCCCATGACCTTTCCGCAGGTCATGGTCCAGGGTTGGCCCCGGCCTGCGCAGTTAAATCCTCATTCCTTGAACGCGACGACACCAAACCACATCGTCATCCATCCAGACATCCGGCCGGCCTTTCGCACTAACGGATCGGGTAACCCGTCCTTCGCGACACAAGGCCCGAGGCGTCAACAAAGAACCTCCTTCTTAGACGGCACTTTTGTCTGCTTTAGTGGCGTTTCGTCGATGGCGCATCGAGCGGCTGTTCGAGGATGGCAAGAGCGGGTTGGGACTGGATCACTTTGAGGTCCGTCACTTTCGCTCGATCTCGCGGCATTTGGTCATCGCATGCGTCAGTCATTTGTTCCTGGCCGGTTCCGCCAGAAGCATGGGGAAAAAATCCCGGCTCGCCGCGTCGAGTCGCCCGTGGCGATCTGACCATCTCCCAGCTTCGGACGGCCACGCGCGTGGGCGTGATTCGGGGCTCGAAACGCCGCTTCCGGAAGAATGTGGCCCTTGTTTCATTGACAAGGGCCCCAGCAATCTGGTAGCATCATGAGGGGGTTCGTAAGTCGACTAGGATCGTTCGCAGAGGCGGCACTCCGACACGCCCCACGCTCTCGCACGAGTGCAGCGCGAACCAATCCCGTCGTCCCGCTACGAGTCCGATATCTCGTCTGAGGAGGATTGCAGTGTATCTTTCAAATCGTCCAGTCCCGCGGTTGATGGTTCTTGCCCTTCTCGTGCTTTCGGCTTTCGTCGCCGCCGATCGCGGCGCTCATGCGGGTCCTCCCTGCTCGCCGAACCAAACGTTTACGGCATGTGAGCCCATTATCTGCGATGACGCCGGCGCCAGGTGCCTGCCCCACTGCATCCGCCACAACCCGTTCAGCGGCGATGATACGATTCTCGATTGTGTCTGCGTGGGCCCGCGCGACTGCCACGCCGAAATGGCCCCGGCCGCCTCCGTCACCTGCGTCGTTCCGAACGACGGCACGGGAACGGTCCACCTTCCGCCGCAGAACTGCGCCTACATCAGCCCGACCGGCCAG